>JALHNR010000211.1:0-2747 GCA_022843525.1 Methylocystis sp.
GACCAGTTGCTCAAATTAGGGGCGCCCGCGCTTTTGAGAAGAATCCCCACGGCGACGGCGCCGCTGGGCCGCGGCGCTGTCAGTTTCATTGTATCGTCTTCCCCTTTGCGATAGAGTGTCCCGTCGGCTTGTCACTGGCCGCCAAAGACGCTAGGACCGCCGGTGCTCGCGGCTGGGCGCACGCCCGCCGCCGCTCCCTGAGAGCCGCCCACAAGCCGGCATGCGTTCACACTTCGGAGGAGCGACGACCCGCCAGATGGACTTCCTCAAGCCCCGGTTGATCCCAATGAACCGCCGACGCCGTATCTACGAGGGCAAGGCCAAGGTCCTCTATGAGGGCCCTGAGCCCGGCACTTTGATTCAGCACTTCAAGGACGACGCCACGGCCTTCAACGCGAAGAAACACGAGGTGATCGACGGGAAGGGCGTGCTCAACAACCGGATCTCCGAATATATCTTCCAGCATTTGAACAGCATCGGCGTGCCGACCCATTTCATCCGCCGGCTGAACATGCGCGAGCAGCTCATCCGGGAGGTGGAAATCATCCCGCTCGAAGTCGTCGTGCGCAATGTCGCGGCCGGTTCGCTCGCCAAGCGCCTCGGGATGGAAGAGGGTACGCAGCTGCCCCGCTCTATTATCGAATTCTACTATAAGAACGACGCGCTTGACGATCCGATGGTGTCCGAGGAGCATATCACCGCCTTCGGCTGGGCGACTCCCCAGGAGATCGACGACGTCATGGCGCTCGCCATCCGCGTCAACGATTTTCTCTCCGGGCTCTTCCTCGGCGTCGGCATCCGCCTCGTCGACTTCAAGATGGAATGCGGTCGGCTCTGGGAAGGCGACATG
The DNA here is from genome assembly GCA_022843525.1 of Methylocystis sp. Lineage (GTDB taxonomy): Bacteria > Pseudomonadota > Alphaproteobacteria > Rhizobiales > Beijerinckiaceae > Methylocystis. Next base: position 851 of record JALHNR010000211.1, read on the forward strand.
ATGCGAATCGTCGTCGCCGACGAGATTTCGCCCGACAGCTGCCGGCTGTGGGATATCAAGTCGAACGACAAACTCGACAAGGATCGCTTCCGTCGCGACTTGGGCGGGCTGGTCGAGGCTTATACCGAAGTCGCGCGCCGTCTCGGCATCATGCAGGAAAACGAGACGATCCGCACCGGCGCGCCGAAGCTCGTGCAGTAGGCAATCCCGAAGGGCCGCCATGGGCGTTCCTCATCTCGATTCAGGTCCGATGCGCGCGGAGGAATTCTTCGCGTTCACCGCGACGCGTCCCGACGACGAAAAATGGGAGCTGATCGAAGGGGAGCCGGTCTTGAACGCTTCCGCCAGCCGTCTGCATCAGACGATCATTCGCAATCTCACGGTATTGCTCGATGCGCTGGCGCGCGAGACCAGCGCTCCTTGGGAGGTGCTGCCGGGGCTGGGCGTCCGCATTTCCGACATCAGCGTGCCAGTTCCTGACGTTCTGATTCGACCCGCGACGTTCACTGGCGTCGAATGCAATGACATGATCATTGCGTTTGAGGTTCTGTCGCCATCCACAGCGAACAAGGATCTACGCTGGAAGCGGAAAGCCTATGCGACGCTGCCGTCGCTTAGGCAGTATGTGGTCATCGCGCAGGACGCGGTTGAAGTCGTCTCCTTCGATCGCGCCAATGAGTTCTCGGAACGCCGCTTCGAAACGGCGGAGAGCGTGCTCGACCTGCCCGTCATCGGCGCGTGCATGAACTTGCGCGAGATCTACCGCGGCACGGGTCTGCTCTAGCGCGCGGCTTGCGCTTCGCGCGTCGAGCCAGTAACCGTTCCGCCATCTTCTGAACTTGGAATAGCGCATGAAAGCCCGCGTCGTCGTCACTCTCAAATCCGGCGTCCTCGATCCGCAAGGCAAGGCGATCGAAGGGGCGCTGAAGTCGCTTGGCGTCGATGGCGTCGCCAGCGTGCGGCAAGGCAAGGTGTTCGACGTGGAGCTCGCCGGCGCCGACGCCCGCGCCGCCAAGGCGCAGTTGCAGGCGGCGTGCGAAAAGCTGCTCGCTAATACCGTGATCGAGAATTATCAGATCGATGTGTGAGGCGGTAGACGGCAGTCGGACTTCGTCAGTCGACAGTCGGAGCAGCTCTTACGACTGCCGATCTGGCGACTGCCGATCTGCCGAGTTCCCGCTCAGGACACGCCCATGAAAGCCGCCGTCGTCGTTTTTCCCGGCTCCAATCGCGAAGGCGACATGGCCCGCGCGCTGACACAGGCGACCGGGCGCCAGCCGTCGATGTTGTGGCACGCCGACCACGAGCTCCCCGCCGGGACGGACCTTGTCGTATTGCCCGGAGGCTTTTCGTACGGCGATTATCTGCGCTGCGGCGCGATCGCCGGCCGCGCCGCCATCATGGACGCGGTGCGCGCGCATGCCGCGCGCGGCGGGCTGGTGCTGGGCGTCTGCAACGGCTTCCAGATTCTTTGCGAAAGCGGCCTTCTACCGGGCGTGCTGATGCGCAACGCCAATTTGCGCTTCGTCTGTCGGATGCAGCACCTCAAAGTCGAACGCAACGACACCGCCTTCACGCGGCAATACGCAAAGGGCCAGACGATCGAAGTCTGCATCGCGCATGGCGAGGGCAATTACGAAGCCGACGACGCCACGATCGAGCGGCTCGAGGGCGAGGGGCTCGTCGCCTTCCGCTATTGCGATTCCGCCGGCGCTGTCGGCGGCGACGCCAATCCCAACGGCTCGCGCAACGATATCGCGGGCATCTATTCGGACGGGCGCAATGTGCTCGGCCTGATGCCGCATCCTGAAAATCTCATCGACGCGCTCGTCGGCGGAACCGACGGCCGCGGGCTTTTCGAGAGCCTCGCCAGCGCGGCGTGATCCTCACGCTTTTT
>JALHNR010000211.1:2757-7680 GCA_022843525.1 Methylocystis sp.
GAACGAGCCGTGTATTTCGTTTCGCGAGCGCGCGATCGCCCTCGATCGCGAGCGCCTTCTTCGTTTCGAGCGCCGCGAGCGGCGCGCCGCCATAGACCGCCGCGGCGACCGCCGTCGCCGGCCCGGCGAAGACGACGTCGGCGCCATCCAACGACTGCCGCGCGGCGTCGCATGCGCCGCCTTGGATTTGCACGAGGAATGTCTCGTCACCGATGCGAAAGCCGATGCGCGCGTGCAATCCCTCTGCTTTGCGGGCGTCGAACATCGTCTTGAACGACAGCATCAGCGAGGCGGCGCTGAGCGGCAGCGTCGGGTCGTGCATAGGCGATCGCGCCGCCCAGCGGCCGAGAACGCTCAAAGCCGGCTCAATCTCGTAGCCCCAGGGCGTCAGCTCGTAGACATGGCTCGCCGCCGGCGGCGGCAGCTTGCGCCGGCTCAGCGCGCCGATGTCCTCCAGCCGCTCCAGTCGCTGCGTCAGCACATTGGCGCTGATTCCGGGAAGATCGGCGCGCAGGTCGCTGAATCTTTTCGGCCCGAACATCAGTTCGCGCATCACCAGCAGCGCCCAGCGCTCGCCAATAAGATCAAGCGCATGGGCGGCGCCGCAGGCGTCGTCGTAACGGCGCGCGGAAGGCTCTCCGCGCGCCGCTCGCGCCACCTTGGTTATTTTTCCTAACTTCATTGTTGCATTTTATAACTTGTGCGGTAGGTTCGGCAACGGCTGGTTTGAGGAGCGTCCATGTCCAAGCTTGTTTTCATCAATCTTCCGGTCGCCGATCTGCCCAAGGCGACCGCTTTCTACGAGGCGGTCGGCGCCAGGAAGAACCCGCAGTTCTCCGACCACATGGGGTCCTGCCTGGTTTTCTCCGACACGATTCACGCGATGCTTTTGACGCATGAGAAATTTCGGCAATTCACGACGAAACAGATCGCCGATGCGCATAGGAGCGCACAAGTTCTGATCTGCATTTCGGCCGACAGCCGCGCCGATGTCGACGCCATGGTCGAGAAGGCGACGCGCGCCGGCGGCGCGCCGGATCCGACCCCGACCCAGGATTTCGGCTTCATGTATGGCCGCAGCTTCGAAGATCCCGACGGTCATATCTGGGAGATTATGTGGATTGACGCCGAGGCGGCGTCGAAGGCATGCCAGAAAGAAGGAGCGGCGCAATGAGCTATGTCGATGGATTCGTGATTCCCGTGCCCATGGGCAAGAAGGAAGATTACCATAAGGCCGCCGCGCAGATGTGGCCCATCATGAAGGAGTGGGGCGCGCTACACGTCGTCGAATGTTGGGGCGACGATGTGCCCGACGGCAAAGTCACCGACTTCAAACGCGCCGTCGCCGCCGAGAACGGCGAAAACGTCGTGTTCTCTTGGGTTCTGTGGCCGTCCAAAGAGGTGCGCGACGCGGCGCACAAGAAAATGCACGAAGACCCACGCATGAAAGACATGCCGATGCCCTTCGACGGTAAGCGCATGATCTTCGGCGGATTCAGCGTCCTGCTCGACGAAAGCGCGTCATGACGCTCGCGCTCTATGGCCATCCGTTTTCGTCCTACACGCAAAAGGCGCTGATTGCGCTTTACGAGAACGACACGGCTTTTCAGTTTCGCTCGCTCGAAGACAAGCAGGCGGAAGCGGAGTGGGCCGCGTTTTGGCCGATCAAACGCTTTCCGCTTCTGCTCGATGATGATCGCAGCGTTATGGAGGCCAGCGTCATCATCGAATATCTGGACCTACGCTACCCTGGCCGAACGGCGCTCGTGCCGCGCGACGCGCATGCGGCGATCGAGGTCCGCTTCATGGATCGGTTCTTCGACAATTACGTCATGACGCCGATGCAAAGAATCGTATTCGACCATCTGCGCTCAGAAGAGAATCGCGATTCATTTGGCGTCGCTGAAGCGCGTCGGGCGCTGGAGACGGCATATGGCTGGCTAAACGAAAAGATGGAAGGTCGGGAATGGGCGGCGGGAGAGGATTTCTCGCTCGCCGATTGCGCGGCGGCGCCGGCGCTTTTCTACGCCGACTGGACGCACCCCATCGCCAACGCGCTCGTCAATTTAAAGTCCTATCGCGGGCGGCTGCTCGCGCGCCCCTCCTTTGCGAGAGCCGTGGACGAAGCAAGACCTTATCGCGCTTATTTTCCACTCGGCGCGCCGGATCGGGACTGACGCCGCCCTCTCACCGCCGCGCCGCGCGCGCGACGTTCCACAGCGCGCGCTCGGCCTCCATCTGCGCCACGCCGGCGTTGGCGCGCGCCCGCATCTGCGCGGCGCGGAGCGGTTCGATCAGCGCGCCAAGCCGCGCGGATGACCAGCGCTTGAGCTGCTCCTCCATCAACGCGCGATGCATGAAGCCGAAGCCCGCGCGCATCAGCGCCGAAACGCCGGCGTCGGGTCGCCCGCCCTCACGCTCCATGGCGAGACGGGCGCGGTGCAGCGCCACGGCGTAGCGCAGCGCCCCGATGACAAGCTGCTGCGCGTCGCCATCCTGCGCGAAATAGCCGTCGAGCGCCGCGCCAATATCGGCGGCGCCCGCGAAAGCCGCCGTCACCATCCGGTCCGAGGCGATGTTCGAGGCGTGCGCGACGATCGCTTCGACGTCCTTGGCTTCGACATGTTCGCGGCCGTGCATATAGAGCGCGAGCTTTTCAAGCTCGGCGCGACTCATCAGCCGGTCTTCCCCAAGCGCGCCGAGGAGCAGGCCGCGAGCTTCCGGATTGGCGACGAGGCCGGCGTCGCGCAGGCTGCGATCGATCAGCGCCTGCAAATCCGCTTCCGCGTCGGGCTGGCACTCGATCGCCGCACCTTGCTTGGCGCCCTCGACCAGCTTGCGCAGCGGCGAGTCGCGCCTGAGCGCGCCCGCTGTGAGCACGACCGTGCAATGCGCCGGCGGGGCGCCGATCAGCGACGTCAGCGCCGGAATGACCGATTTGGCGCCGGTCTCAACGAGGATGGCGCGCCGTCCGCCAAAGAGCGGCGTGGTGTTGGCCTCGTCGAGCAGCGCAAGCGGGTCGGAGGCAACGCCGTCGCCGCTCATCTCGACGAATTGGAAGGGATCGCGGCGATCGTCGACGCGCTTTTCGACGAGCGCGAGCGCGCGCTCGCGCACCATGCCCGCGTCGGCGCCGAAGACCAGGAAAAGAAAGACGCCCTCGGGCGGCGCGGCGATGAAGCGTTCGGCGTCGCGACTCTTGACCGCCGTCATGAGGCGCTATCCTCCGCCTCCGTCCTCAATAGCGAACGACGGCGGGAGCCGGGACAGGCGACAGTCGCGTGGCGAGCACGGTGGCGATTCTGGTGCGGATCGAATCGGCGATGACCCGCGCGTTGCGGATCTCTGCATCGCGCGCGGCGCGCACATTGGAGAAGCGGTTCGAGAAACGATCGTAGCTCGCGATGTTGAAAGCGATGCCTTTCGTGACCTCCACCTCATCAGGGATGGTGACCAGCCGATATTCGGCGTCGACGATCACCGTCGCCGACGTGGCGCGGCCGGTCACGGTGTCGAGGATCGGCGTCTGCACGCGCTCGCGGAGCAGGACCATCAGACGGTAGCGCGGCGGCGGCTGCGAGCCGGTGCCGTTCAGGCCGAAGATCAGCTCATTTCGGACATAGTGACCGAGCCGCTGCGGAATTTCGTCAACCGCGATCGACTGCAGCTCGGCCGCGAGCGGCGCGGAGTCGAGCCCAAATCCTGCCGGCGCATAAAGCGGCTGGATGCAGCCGGCGAGCGGCAGGACGAGCAGCGCCGCCAAGACAACCATCACTTGCCGGAACAGGGCAATCGGCGATCCGCCTTCGGCAGTAGGATGCGCGCCCATTGCCGACCTGCCGACTGCCGATTTGCTAGACGACCACATTGACGATCCTTTTCGGAACGAGAATGAACTTCCTCAGCGGCTTGCCTTCCATGGCGCGCTGAACGCCATCTTGCGCCAAAGCCTCTTTGCGAATCGTTTCCTCGTCGGCGTCATGGGCGACAAGAATCTCGGCGCGCTTTTTGCCGTTGACCTGCACCGGCAGGCTTATCATCTCCTGGGCCAACAGGGTAGGATCGGCCGCCGGCCAAGGCGCTTCAGCAACCAGACCTTTGTGGCCCAAATCGGCCCAGCACTCCTCGGCGACATGCGGCGTCATCGGCGCGACAAGCCGAATAAGCGCGTCCGCCGCCTCGCGGAAGGCGAAGGCGAGATCGGCCGGAACCGGCGTTTCGGTCACGGCGTCGAGCGCGCTCGTCAGCTCATTGGCGAATTCGCGGATGCGGGCGATGGCGCTGTTGAAGCGCAGCCGCTCGATGTTTTCACTCGCCTGCGCGATCGAACGATGCGTCGCCTTGCGCACGACGAGCGCGAGATCGTGAAACGCCGGCGGCGGCTCAGCCCCGACGGGCGCGGCCACATGCCCCAGTTCGCCGGTCAGGCGCCACAGGCGCTGCACGAAGCGCCAGGCGCCCTGCGCGCCCTCGTCCGACCAGATGACGTCGCGATCGGGCGGGCTGTCGGACAGGACGAAGAGGCGCGCCGTATCGGCGCCATAGCTTGCGACAATGTCGTCGGGGTCGACAGTATTCTTCTTCGACTTCGACATTTTTTCGATCGGGCCGATGCCGATCTCCACGTCGCCGTCGACGAGAAAGGCGCGGCGGCCGCCGTCCTTGGCTTCGATCCGGACATCATACGGCGCGACCCACTGGCCGTCCGGCGCGCGATAGGTCTCATGCACGACCATGCCCTGGGTGAAGAGTCCGGCGAAGGGCTCGGCCACCGCGGCGTGGCCGCTGTCGCGCATCGCGCGCGCGAAGAAGCGCGAATAGAGAAGATGCAGAATCGCGTGCTCGATGCCGCCGATATATTGATCAACCGGCAGCCAGCGCGCGAGCGCCTCGGCGCTTGCCGGCGCCGTTTCATTATGCGGG
>JALHNR010000212.1 GCA_022843525.1 Methylocystis sp.
TTGCGCCGCTCTCATTCGGGTGGGCTCCAAAGAGCGGTGTGCAGCATGGATATCTTCAGTGCGATGGGACGCTTTTGGCGTCGAGCGGACGCACTTCGGCCGCCATCAGGCCCTTGGGACCGCCGCCGTAACGCACGAGAACGCTATCGCCGGGCTTGAGTTCGGTCATGCCGTAGCGGCGCACCGTCTCCATGTGCAGAAAAATGTCTTCGGTGCCTTCGCCGCGCGTCAGGAAGCCGAATCCCTTCATGCGGTTGAACCATTTGACGATGGCGATCTCATAGCCGCTTGTCGGGACAATTTGGACGTGGGTGCGCCCGGCGCAAGATTGTGACGGATGCACCGCGGTGGTTTCGTCCATCGCGATGACGCGAAAGACCTGCATGCCCTTGTCGCGCTTCTGCGCCTCGCAGACGACGCGCGCGCCTTCAAAGGCCGTTTGCATACCGCTGCGGCGGAGAATGGTGACATGCAGGAGAATATCGTCGGAGCCGTCGTCGGGCACCACGAAACCGTAGCCCTTGGCGACATCGAACCATTTAATCCGTCCCGCGACTTCGACCAATTCGAGACCGGTCTCATCGGATTCTGTCGCGCTCGCTGTCAAATCATCTTGAAAAGTTACTTTAGCGCTCACCGACCAACTCCCCGTGCTGATCCAGAGCATTCGATTGGCGCGCGCTGGCAATTATCCTGAAGCGCGAATCACCCCGCGTCGCTCATGAATCACTTTTAACAAGATAACACCCGCGGCGCGCCATCCAACCGGCAAATTTCGTCCACCAACGAATGTCTGTGGATACGCGCGCCGCCTTCGCGCGAATTGGCGAAGCCATTGTCGCTGAAACTGAAACATGCATCCGCGCGCCTCGACGCGCGCCGCGATATTGCGCAATAAACGCGGATTCTGTCGCGGATAAAATTAATGGCGACGCCCAAAATCTTTAAACCTGTGGCCCATGCGCCACATCGATGGGGATTTGACAAACCCGCCCCGGACGCGCAATCGGAACCCGGCGAGCCTCGCGCGCCCTGTCGCCTGCCCGCCATTTCCTCGGTTGGAGCGCCGCTAATGACCCACTCGTCGACCGCGCCAGCGAACGCGCCCAAGACTGTCTACGCTGCAGAAAGCGCCTCTGCGCAAGTTGATCCTCGCTATGATCTCGCCACGCTTGTGGCGGCCCGCGAGAGCGAGCGCTTTTCGCTACATACAAAACACCTCAATGAAATGTGGGTGCGCGTTCTCAAGACGATCGGCTATGACGTTGGCTTCACCCGGGGCCTTGGGCCTTATCTGTGGGACCGCAAGGGCGACCGCTATCTCGATCTCCTCAGCGGCTGGGGAGTCTTCGCGCTCGGACGCAACCATCCGGCGGTGCGCGATGCGCTCGTAAGCGTGCTCGACGGCGAGTTCGCTAATCTCGTGCAACTTGACGTTTCAGTTCTTGCCGGCGTTCTCGCGGAAAAACTGCTCGCCTATGCTCCCTGGCTGGAAAAGGTCTTTTTCGCTAATTCGGGCGCCGAGTCGGTTGAAGCGGCGATTAAATTCGCGCGCGCGGCGACGGGTCGTCCCGGGATCTTGCATTGCGCGCATTCCTTTCACGGCCTGACCTATGGTTCGCTGTCGATGAACGGCGACGAAATCTTCAAGAAGGGTTTTGGACCGCTGCTGCCGAACGCGCGCGAGGTCGCGTTCGATGATCTCGACGCGCTCGAACGCGCTTTGGCGGGGCGCGACATCGCCGCCTTCTTCGTCGAGCCAATCCAGGGCAAGGGCGTCAACATTCCGCAGGAGGGCTATCTTCTCGGCGCTCAGGCGCTCTGCCGCAAATATGGAACGCTGTTCGTCGCCGACGAAATTCAGACGGGAGTGGGCCGGACGGGCCGATTCTTCGCCATCGATCACTTCCCGGGCGTCGAACCCGATATGATCGTCGTCGCAAAGGCGCTTTCCGGCGGCCATGTGCCAGTTGGAGCGGTGCTCACGCGTAAATGGATCTTCGATAAGGTCTTCGACCGCATGGATCGCGCCGTCGTGCACGGCTCGACCTTCAGCAAGAATGATCTCGCTATGGCGGCCGGAATCGCGACGCTGGACGTGTTGAAGAATGAGCGGGTGATGGAGAATGCGGCCAAGACGGGCGACCGTCTGCTCGCTTCCTTCCAACGAATGGCCGGCGGCTACGAGCTCGTCGCCGACGTGCGCGGCAAGGGCCTCATGATCGGTATCGAATTCGGGCCGCCGAAGTCGTTTAAACTGAAGGCCGCTTGGAATCTCCTGGAGACGGTGAATTCAGGCCTGTTCTGCCAACTCATTTCCATCCCGCTGTTTCGGGATCATAAAGTGCTGACGCAAGTGGCCGGACACGGCAATCACACGATCAAGCTGTTGCCGCCGCTCACGATTTCCGATGAAGATTGCGATTGGATCGAGCAATCCTTCGACGCGGTCATTGCAGACGCGCACAAGGCGCCTTCCGCCGTCTGGTCGCTCGGCAAGACTCTGGCGGAACACGCGATCAAGGCGCGAATGAGCGGCTGACCGCTCTTGCCTTGAGCCTCCGGCGAGGACGCGCGCAGAGTCGCGCTCAAGCCGCCGGCGACGGCTGCTTCTCCACCTCGCGCGAATAGTCTTCGATCAGCGCGCGCGAAAGCTCGCCAGGCGTGAACCGATAGACGCCGATTTCCGAAACGGGCGTCACTTCGGCGCCGGTGCCGCAGATGAAGCACTCCGAAAATGACCCCAGTTCGTCAGGCATGATCCGGCGCTCGATGACTTCGACGCCGCGTCTCTTTGCAAGGTCAATCACTGTACGCCTTGTAATGCCATCGAGAAAACAATCGGCGATCGGCGTATGCAGCGCGCCGTCCTGAACAAAGAAGACGTTCGCGCCGGTGCATTCGGCGACTCGGCCGAGCCAATCGTACATCAGCGCGTCGGCGAAGCCGCGCCGCTCCGCGCGGTGCTTGGAAATGGTGCAAATCATATAAAGGCCTGCGGCCTTCGCCATCGAGGGCGCGGTCAGCGGATCAGGCCGGCGATATTCGGCGATGTCGAGCTTGACGCCTTTCATCTTGGTCTCGACATCAAACATGCTCGGCCAATCCCAAACGGCGATGGCGACGTTGATGGTCGAATTCTGCGCCGCGACCGCCATCATTTCGCTGCCGCGCCAAGCCACCGGACGCACATAGCAGTTCGAGAGGCCATTGGCCTTGACGGTCTCATGCTTAGCGGAGTCGATCTCTTCGACGCTGTAGGGAATCTCGAAATCGAGGATCCGAGCGGACGCTTGAAACCTCTCGGAATGTTCGCGCGATTTGAAGATTGTCCCGCCGTAGGCGCGTTCGCCTTCGAAGACGCAAGACGCGTAATGCAGCCCATGCGAGAGAACGTGAAGCTTCGCGTCGCGCCACGGAACGAGCGTACCATTATACCAAATGAATCCGTCGCGCTGATCGAAGGGCGGAAGCGACATGGCGAACTCCGGGAAGACGCGATCGAGAGGCCAAACAAGGCGCTGCGACGCTTGGTCAGCACTAGCTATCGGTCAGATTTATGTCAATATAGTTGACGTAAATAGCTCGCGCCAAAACGTCAGGCAATAAATAGCGTGGATGAACTCGTAGCGAGAAAAATCTCCGAGCCGCCCAGCGTCGCCGCTTGGCGGAACGCGGCCGCGGAAGCGGCGGCCGCCGCGGGCGACGGCGACGCTCTCGAACTCGTGGAATTATTTTTTTTCGCCTACCGGGATTTCGTGGGAGACGCCGACCGACTGCTTGAGAATTATGGGTTCGGACGCGCGCATCACCGCGTGCTCCATTTCGTCAACCGTCGCCCTGGCCTCACCATCGCCGCGCTGCTGGATATATTGAGAATCACCAAGCAGAGCCTCAACCGTGTGCTGAAACAACTTCTTGAGGCGGGCTTTGTCGAGGCGCGCGCCGGCGTCATCGACCGCCGCCAGCGCCTGCTCTATCCGACCCCCAAGGGCGCGACCCTCGCGCGCGATCTGGCGGCGCTGCAATCAGCGCGTTTCCTAAAGGTCATGGACGAGCTCCCGCCTGCGGCGCGCGGCGCCGCCTCCAAATTCCTGTTCGCGATGATCGACTCCGGCGAACGTGAGCGCGTTCGAGCGCATCTTGCCTGCGCGAAAGCGGCCGGCGCCGCGACATGACGGATTTTCCGCAACGCGCCGCGCCGAATGCGAAAGCGGCGCATATCCTCGTCGTCGACGACGATCAGCGCATTCGCACCCTGCTGTCGCGCTATCTGATGAAAGAGGGCTATTTCGTTAGCGCCGCAGCCGACGCCCGGGAGGCGAGCGTCAGAATGCGCGACATCGCCTTCGATCTTATCGTTCTCGACGTCATGATGCCTGGCGAAAGCGGCACGGCCTTCGCGGCGCGGCTGCGTAAGAGCGCGGAACCGCTGCGCTCCGCGCCCATTTTGATGCTGACGGCGCTTACCGAGACGGCGGACCGCGTCGAAGGGCTTGAAGCCGGCGTCGACGACTATCTCGCCAAGCCTTTCGATCCACGAGAGTTGTCGCTGCGCATCGCGAGCATATTGCGCCGCGCGCGGCGCGCAGATCCCACGGGGCCAAAGCGTTTTGGCGATTTCGTCTTCGATCCTTCGCGCGGCGAATTGCTGCACGACGGCGCGCCGGTCCGACTCACGACGCGCGAGCGCGATCTGTTGCGGGCGCTGGCCGAAAGCGGCGGCGCCATTGTCTCGCGCCAAACTTTGGCGCAACGTGACCCCGCTCGAAGCGCAAGCGAGCGCAGCGTCGATGTCGAGATCGCCCGATTGAGGCGCAAGATCGAGACCGACCCGAATGCGCCACGCTATCTTCAGACGGTGCGCGGGCACGGCTATCGTCTGCTCGTCGACCTGCTGCACGCCAACCGCTGAAATGATAGAGTCGTCACGATGACCGTCGTCTTACCGGAAGTTCTCGCCGCGCCCCGCAATCTGTGGCGGCGCTTCGCCAATTGGCTGCATGACCGCATGCCGAAGGGGCTGTACGCCCGCGCGCTGCTGATCGTGATCCTGCCGGTCGTGCTCCTCCAGTCCGCGGTGGCCTATGTCTTCATGGAGCGGCATTGGGAGGTCGTGACCTACCGTCTTTCCGCGGGCATGGCCCGGCAAGTGGCGGCGCTCGTCGATATTTACCAGACGTTCCCTGACGACCCCGATCACGCACAACTGCGCCGCATCGCCGCCTTCGATCTTAATATGGAGATTGCGGTTCTCCCCAAGCAGGACCTGCCCGGGCCGGCGCCAAAATCGTCTTTGTTCTCGCTGCTCGACAAGGCGCTCACCAAGGAGCTCTCGCGCAGACTGAAAGAGCCCTTCTGGATCAATACCGCGCTTCCCGGCAGCCTGATCGAAATCCGCGTCGCGCTCAACGACGCAACGTTGAGAATGCTCGCCACCCGCACGCATGCGTACGCCTCGAACTCCTATATTTTCTTCATGTGGATGGCGATCGCCTCAGTCATCATCCTCGCCATCGCCACGTCGTTCTTGCGCAATCAGATCAGGCCGATCCTGCGGCTGGCCCGCGCCGCCGAGGAGTTCGGCAAAGGCCGCGATGTCGCATTCAGTCCGCGCGGCGCGCGCGAGGTGCGTCAGGCGGGGGCCGCCTTTCTCGACATGAAACGCCGTTTCGAACGGGCGATCGAGCAGCGCACGACGATGCTCAATGGCGTTTCGCACGATTTGCGAACCATCATCACGCGTTTCAAGCTTTCGCTCGCGCTGATGCGCGACTCGCATGAAGCCGTGGAAATGCGCAAGGACGTGGACGAGATGGAGCGCATGGTCGAGGCCTATCTTGCCTTTGCCCGCGGCGACGGCGACGAGACGTCCTCCCCCACCGATATCGGGGCCATCCTCGACGAACTGAAGGCGGACACCGAGAAACGCGGCCTCGCAGCGGCCGTGAAGATCGAGGGCGATCCGATAATCATCGCGCGGCCGGCGGCGATCAAACGGCTGCTCGCCAACCTCGTCGGCAATGCGCAGCGCTACGGCAAGCGGATCGAACTGAGCGTCATTAATGACGGCGCGACAATGACGGTACATATCGACGACGACGGGCCGGGCATCCCCGTCGAGCGTCGCGAGGACGCTTTCCGGCCTTTCTACCGGCTCGACGAATCTCGCAACCAGAACGACGGAAACTCAGGGCTGGGCCTCGCCATCGCACGCGACATCGCGCGCGGCCACGGCGGGGACATTACGCTCGATCGCAGCCCGCTCGGCGGCCTGCGGGCGACCGCCAGTCTCCCGCTCTAGAGCGCTTCCCGATCACGCGCGCGCGTGAGGATAGCCGCCGTCGTCGTCGTGGTAATCGCGTCCGCGCCGCGTCCGCCAGCCGAACAGGCTTTGCGCGAAGGAATAGAAGGGCCGCGTCAGCCTTGCGAGATCCTCCGCCCGATCGACGTAGCGCTCGCCGCGCGTGAGTTCGCGATCGAGCGTCGACAGGGCGTCATGAATGTCGCCCGCGAACCAATCCTCGAGCACGCGGCTCCAGGCCAACGCTAATCCCTGAAGTTTGAGCGAGCCGACCGGGCCCTCGCTGTCGATGTCCGCCGCCTCCAGCATGAAGCGCATCGAGTTCACGGTTTCGCGGTTGAGCGCCGCGGCCGTGAGCGGATCGCGCGCCGCCCAGCGGCCGACGCTCGCCAGCGCCTCACGATGGGGTTCGAGCGAATCGAGCCGACGGCGCAAAATGTCGTAGAGCCGCTCGCGCGCGGGTTCGTGCGAGGCTTCCTTGGGCGCCGCGTCGAGAACCTCCCGGTCGATGCGCCGAGAGAACGCCCCCATGATCGCGCCCTTCGATGGAAAAAGTTCGCGCAGATCGGCAAGCGAGATGCCAGCCTCATGGGCGATATCGGTGAGCGTCACGTCGCTGAACTCTCGCCGCGTGGCGAGCCGAAGCGTCGCATCGATCACTCGGTCGCGGGAGCCGCCGCTGGTCATGTCTGTCTCCAGGTCCGAAGGAATTTTCTAGCAGTATTCTATTGTCGCCGGGCGGCGGGACAAGGCGCGCGCCGTCTCAACCGGAAAGTTCCCCTGCCCGGCGCTTCGCCGCAGCGACGGCGCGGCGCATCACGGCGGCAAGGCCGTCCGGCGCTTCAAGAACCTCGAGCGCCGCCGCCGTCGTGCCGCCTGGCGACGTCACGCGCCGGCGCAATTCGTCGGGGCCAGTCTCGGGCTGTCGGCGCATCAGCTCGCCAGCGCCTTCGACCGTCGCGCGCGCCAGCCGCGCCGCGAGCGCTGCGGGCAGACCCGCTTCGGCTCCAGCGGCGGCGAGGCATTCGGCGAAATAGAAGACATAAGCGGGACCCGATCCGGAAACCGCCGTCACCACGTCAATCAGCGCCTCGTCATCCACCCATTCGACGCCGCCGACCGTGCGAAGCAGCGCGTCGGAGAGCGCGCGCTGAGCGGCGCTGGTCGTTGTGCTGGCGTAGGCGCCGGTGACGCCGCGCCCGATCGCCGCCGGCGTATTTGGCATGGCGCGCACAAGAGCTTGCGTCGGCAGTCGCGCGGCGAGGTCCGCGATGCGCTTGCCGGCGAGAATCGACACGACAACGGTGTCCCGCGCCACGAAAGGCGCCGCCGCCGCGGCGCCCGCCTCGAGCGCCTGTGGCTTGACGGCGA
>JALHNR010000213.1 GCA_022843525.1 Methylocystis sp.
GCTCTTCCGATCTACCTCAGCCAGACGCGGCTGATGGAACTGCTCTGCGAGGAGGCGCCGGGCTCGACCATCATCCACGCCGCACGCCGCAATGTAGACAAGCGCTTCTATGACCGCGAGATCCAGCTCAGCGCGAGATCCCCATCGTGAACCCGACGAGTCGCTGACTTTCGAGCGGCGTTATTATTCGACGCGTTGCCGCCTTTCACGAAACGCCGGGCGGCTAAAAGGAAGGCGAAGAGGAATGATCGAATCCCTTCCGCTTACCACCGCACGTCTCTACACATTCGAACAGCAGCGGATGCTGACGAATGCGAGTAGCTTTTTCTTCGAGCGTGATGAGCGCTTGTTTCTGGTGACGAGCCGGCATGTGATGTTCGACGAACCGAGCAAACACTTCCCGGACCGGATCGAGATCGAGATTGAACGCTCCGCACTGCCGGAACCGACGGTTTACCGGGCCTTCACGCCCAAACACCTGCTCTCCGCGCAGCACCAGATTGAAATCGGCTCCTCACTACTCATCGTTGGTTTTCCGCTTGGTTTCCACGATACGCTGCACCACATGCCGGTCGCGCGGCACGCGGTCATTGCGTCTTCGTTCGGCCTGCGTTTTCAAGGTCAGGGCTACTTCTTCACGGATGCGCGCACACACCGCGGAACCAGCGGCGCCCCCGTCGTGATACGTACATCTGACTGGGCGCCGATCGAGGGCGATCTGCCGTGGATGCTGCTCGGCATCCATTCCGCGCGGCTTGATGTCGGGACGCGCGACCTGATACTCGACGAGGCGCTCGGGTTGAACTGCGCTTGGTATGCCGACATTTTGTTGACGCTGACTGAAAGCTGAGTGCGGAATACACGCTGGACCTTCGTTCGTGGCGGATTGTTGACGCATCGGCGACAGTGCCATCACAGGAATCGCGCGTCTGGGGTCGAACCACGCCTTAGATGCCGTAATGGGCCGGGCTCGCGATCATAGCCAGAATGCGTGGCTGTCCCTCAGAATGATGGTGTTGAAACGGAGTCCGAGCGATCGGCTCCAAGCATCAGGTGAGGAACAGCCATGGACTATTATGCCGGAATCGACGTGTCTTTGAAAGAAAGCAGCGTGTGCGTCGTGGACGCGGTTGGCAAGGTCGTCCGCGAGGTCAAGGTCGCCAGCGAGCCCGAAGCGCTTATTGGGTATTTCGAGGAGCTGGGATTGCCTGTCAGCCGTATTGGGCTTGAGGCTGGGCCGTTGTCGCAATGGCTGCATGCCGGACTCGTCGCCGCCGGACGCGATGCCGTGTTGCTGGAGACCCGGCATGTCAAAGCGGCGTTGTCCGCCATGACGGTGAAGACCGACCGGAAAGATGCGCGGGGGATCGCCCAGTTGCTGCGGATGGGATGGTATCGCCCGGTTCACGCGAAATCGGCGCCTTGCAAGGATACCCGCGCCCTTCTCGCTGGACGTAAACTCTTGCAAGGCAAGCTTCTCGACGTCGAACTCAGCATTCGCGGCATTCTGCGGGGTTACGGGCTCAAGGTCGGCGAGGTCAGCCGGGGACGGTTCGAGGCGCGCATCCGGGAACTGACAGCAGGCCACGCCATTTTGGAAACGGTGATTGGCGCGATGCTGGCGGCCCGGATGGCGTTGTGGAATGAGTTCACCCGGCTCCACCGCGAGATGTTGAAGATCGCGCGCGCCGATAGGGTTTGCCGAAGATTGATGAGCGCGCCAGGCGTCGGCGCCCTGGTCGCGCTGACCTATCGCTCGGCGGTGGATGATCCGCCGCGGTTCGAAAAGTCCAGCGCGATCGGCGCCTATTTCGGGCTGACGCCAAAAAAATATCAGTCGGGCGAAACCGACCGTGACGGCGGCGTCAGCAAGGTTGGCGACGGCATGGTGCGAACCGCGCTTTTTGAAGCGGCCCATATCATGCTGACGCGAGCGGTTCGCTTTTCGAACTTGAAACGCTGGGCGCTCGGCGTCGCACAGCGGCGCGGCATGAAGCGCGCGAAAGTCGCTCTGGCGCGTAAGTTGGGCGTCGTCCTCCATCGCATGTGGGTGGAGGCGACCGAGTTCCGCTGGAGCAGCTCTGTTACGGCCGCATAGGGGATAGCGAAGTTTGGAGCGGGTCGAACACGGCCGCTTCTTCTGAGGTCCCGTCGCCGGGACGAGGGCTTGGCAAGGTCGTGCGTAGTGCTGTGAATGCTCCGGCAGATCACGCGTCTTAAGTGAGGCATAAGGCCACAGAGATGCCTATGAGTATTCTTGAATCTTGCATCGTGCCCGTGGTGTCTATTTAGTTATTTTGTGGAAAGGCTGCTGCTGCTCTCTCCTTGTGAGATTGGAGCGTTCTGCTGATTTGCGATTCTTTCGGATGTGATCTCCGCGCTTCACAGCGCAGGTTAGAATGAACATACCCGTCGGAAGCTCCGCCGTCCGCTGCGAGGTCAAACATGAAGATTTTCGCTGTGCGAAGCAAGATTGCTACAGAACCGCAGCTTCTTCCGCCTCGTGGCGAGCAACGGAGATTTGCCGCTTTTTCCCTCATAAACGAGGCCATAACGGCGGCGGCCGAGCCACTCGTCAACAAGGAGACGCTCGCCTTTAGCTTTGGTCGCCGTCACGCCTCACCTCGAAGATCGGCGCACCCTGCCGGCTTTTGATTAAGCAACCGTCCGCCCTTTTATGTCAGGGGTGACGGCTCGTTCGCTATACTGAATAAAGGTGAATCCACCCTGCGCCTCGAGCCAGCACGTCAGTTCGCTATCGATCTTGCTGGCGCAATCGGGATGCTCCGACATCAATTGCGCCCGCAATCTCTACGCCTGCCTTCGCGTGATCCGACGCGACTTCGCCCGTCGCCAGAAGCCGTTCGGTCTGGCGAATCGTCATGCCGATCAACGCCTCAAGTTCTTGTTTCATCAGAAAAGTCGCATATTTACTTATCGCTCGCCCAACATGGCAAATGTTGGACTCTTGTCACACCATTAATTTTTATTGAGGATTTTGAGGAGCTGCGCCGCAGCGCGTGTTGATCGGCAAATACGGAGACGGTTATTCGCGAGTGGATTCGCACAAGCGATTTTCGAATCTGAGACGCTGAGGTCGTAGTGAAGACGCCGATTATACCCCGAGCAATTCGCGGGGCTCTCGCTGTCCGTCCGGGCCAACGACAATTTCAAAATGTTCGGCGCCGATCTCGTTTTGTGCGTCGTAAATCTCTGCGACGTAGATGATCATCGGCGCTGGCCAGTCCGCGCGCGTCGGCCGCTCCGTGAGCGTGAATATCGCGTCATCGACTTCGAAAAGTGCTGTGCTGTTGCATGCGTCCATCACATCTTCGACGCCCTCAAGATAGGAACTGGCGAGCGATCGTGACCAGTGATGTCGAAGGATGAGCGAATGCGACGCGTTGCGGTCGAGATGGTCTATTTCATCGACAACGCAGCCGGCGATTGCCGCCATGGCGCTCGGATCAAGCGTATAAGCGATATGTTGGAGCTCTGGCGCATTTTCCCGACGCGGTCGTTTGGCAAACTTCCGCGAAATTCTGAAGATTCCTGGAAAGTACAGGCGCAACGGTGGACACCAGATGCGTCTATCGTTGGCCTTTGTCTTGCGTAAGCTCATATGTGTGCCGCATCAAAAGGAATGTCCGGTCGTCTCGCATTTGGCGCGGAAACGGAGTATTTGTTGGAAGCGCCGTAAGCGTTGTAAATTGTTAAGGCGATAATTTCGGCATTTGTTCGATGCGCGGCCGCGAAGGCGGTGCGCTCGTGGCTACGTTGTTGAAGCACTGGAAGAAATTTGCGTTCAAAGTTGATTGTCATCGTTCAGTCACGCCTTGTCGATGCTCGATGACCGACATGCGGGTTAAATTTGAACATCTGCGAATTCGCTTCACCGGCTATGCATGCCGTTTCGATTCGTTGAGTCGCGGCGAATGGATTTCGGCGATACTTTTGCAAGCGCCGTTTCCGCAGAAAGACGGTTCGCTGTCACAAGGCGCTTAGCCGATCTTTAGGCGACTGCTTCTGATTGGGGAATAATTAGAAGCGATGCGCACGCTCCAAGCTCGGCCGAGTTGCGCCGCCGGCCGGACGATCGCGAATTCGGTCACCATCGTCGCGGCGGCGATCGCGGCCAGAGCGCCAAGGACGGCGGCCGGCACACCGATCCTCGTGGCAACCGATTCCGCTGCGATGCCGATCAGCGGCAGGTGGACAAGATAGACGGAGAACGACGCCCTGCCGACCGTGCGCATAGCTTCGCCAACATAGCCCCCGATCGGCGTCCCTTTAAGGCGTCCCAGAAGAACGCCGGCACCGATCAGCGCGACAAGCGTCCAGGCCAACCCCGAGAAGGGACCAATTGCAATCCGCGCCAACATGGACGCGACCAGTATCCACCATGCAGCTATTCCGGCGGTCACCGGCGGAGCCTTCACCAGCCAGGCAGCGCTCCGCCGCACCTCGCTAGCGAGCGCCGCGCCAAGCAGGAGCGCGTCGGGGCGCAGCGCCCAGAGCAGCGAGCCATGCGGGCGGGGAATGAGCGCGAGCAGCAGAATGGCTGCGATCGCCGCGTAGAGCGGCGCGGGTCCTCGAGCCAGCAGAAGCGCCGGCGCCACGAGATAGAATTGTGCTTCGCTCGCCAGCGACCAGAAATGAGATGTCGCGAGCACGTCGCCACAGCGGACGATTTCGCATCGCGCCCAATGGACGTTTGCGACGAACGCCGCCGCCGTCCAAAGATCCGTGGCGTTCGGCGCGGGGCGTGCAAGATCGGCCATTGCAATCGCCGCGACGATCGCCCATGCCGGAAGCGCGATCCGAGTCAGCCGGCGCGCATAGAAGGCCGCGATACCGCGTGTGAAATCGCAGGCTTTATCTGTCAGATCGGCGAGATTCTGGAAAATCAGAAAACCTGAAATCACAAAGAACAGATCGACGCCGACGCTGAGATCAGGAAGGTTGAGCCAAAATGCGACGATCGATTGCGACCCGAAGGCGAGTGCGAAATGCGACAGCATCACAGCGCCGATCGCCAGGGCCCTCAATTCGTCGAGCGTTTCAATCCGTTCCGTCAAACGGCTGCACTCCTCTCAGCTTGAATTTTGTGCAGGTTTGGGCCGAGCCGTGGTGATCGAGAGAGCTTTATCGTATCTGCGCCCCGGGTCCTTTCGTCTGTGCCGACCTTGCCGACATATCGAGGAAGCGCCTTCGTGTTTCACCGTCCCGCAGGCGGAGCGCACGACGCATGCCGCCGTAGGGCTCGATGTTAAAGCCAAAACCCTACTCGAGACAATCTTATTATCGTCATTCTTCTAATAAAATGCTAGCAGGCGCGCGCAGCACTTCCGTCCCGGGAATTTGGGCGGTTTTCCGTTCGGATCATTGGAGAGAAGCAATGAGAACAACCAATCTTTTCATTCTAAGAGGCTATGTCGGGCAAGAACCCAAGGCGTTCGACAATGGCAAAATCGCCAAGGTCAGCGTAGCGACGAACCGCAGTTGGACCGACAAGAAATCGCGCGAGCGCATTGAGAAAACCGACTGGATTACGGTCACGGTCCTGAATGAGCGCGACGCGGCTTTCGTGTTGAAGAATGTCAGAAAGGGCGCGCCGATCTATGCCGAATGTCGCGTAGCCGAAACGTCCTATGAGAAGGACGGCAAGACGATTTACGGCGTG
Organism: Methylocystis sp.; assembly: GCA_022843525.1. Classification (GTDB taxonomy): domain Bacteria; phylum Pseudomonadota; class Alphaproteobacteria; order Rhizobiales; family Beijerinckiaceae; genus Methylocystis. The sequence goes on from JALHNR010000213.1 coordinate 5,684, forward strand.
GACGTTGTCGCCAACGTGTTTGACCTCTTAAGCCGCGCCGATAGCGCTGAAGAGGACGCCGCGTAGTCAGCTGACGCTGACATGCCCGGCGTCTAGGCGACCTGGAAACGTGGAAAGCCCGGAGTTTGCGTTGCGCGCCGCGAACCATTCCGCTGCACGCGCTCGCGCAGCGGCTGCAAAGCGCAAGACCTTCGAAAAGAGCATCGAACAACCGGGCTGGTATCGTTCGCCAAACGCTTGCCGCTCAGGTGCAGAAGCGGGGTTGATCGAGGCTTATCAAGACCTTCGCAATTCCCCTGCGACGAGATACGCCTGCATGATTGTGTGCGCATAATTCAAGCACTATCCGCGTTGGCTCGGCTACGGTGCCGATCACAGCGCCCGCTTTTTGTGGCTCGCACTGGCCTCGTGTCGGCGCGCGGCGCGCCGTCGCTATGCTCACTCGGACCAGAGGTCGCTATCATCCGAAAAACGGGCGAGGGAATCGTCCTTTGGCGTCGCTACGCTCGTGTCGGGGACTATGGCCCCTTCTTGCGCTCGCGTTGCGAGCTTCTTTGTGGCGCGAACGCGCCGTGTGCGCTGACAATGCGTAGCGAGCGGCCTCGGAATGGACGGACTTTCCAACTTTCCCATTCGCGCGAACCACCCTTCGATCTCATCAGTCCGTCGCGCCATCCATGCGGCTCGATTACAGTAACGCGAATGGCGTCGCGTATCAGTCACAGAGCGTGTCCCGACCACTTGCTTTCCGTTGCAAGCGTCGCGACGCGTGGCTGCGCTTGTCGCTCGGCGCACCCTGAATGCCGCCACATATCGGCGCTATCGGCTACCTTGCGGCTGCAGCCTTACGATGAGCGATCAAAGCATAGGCTGCGCTTTAACGGAGGCCAACCGTGATCCCCAATCAGTCCGACACGGTCGCAGACGTAGCGCCAACGACGCTCGAGCTTAGCGATTACGATCTCTCGCATATGATCGTTTATCTGCGCCTGCTCGACGCGGCGCGTGATGGCGCCGGCTGGGAGGAGGCCAGCCGGATCGTTCTCAAAATTGATCCCGACGTCGAACCTGAACGCGCGCGGCGCGTTTATCACAGCCATTATGCCCGCGCGCGATGGATGACGCAGCAGGGCTATAAGGAGCTGCTGCAATGCCGAATTCGTGACGAAAATTGGGATGCGCCCCGGGGCTAACGCTTCAGCCGCTTTTTCGCAGGCTCGGCGCGCGGCGCATCCCAGTAGAAGCTTCGGCCGCCATGCGCTCCCGTGAAGCGTTCGCCATCGCCGTAAAGTGTAACACCAACAGTCGTGTTGGGCGCCACCAGTTCGAGGCGACGTTGCTCCCGATCATAGACGCGCGCCGTCATCGTTTCACCTTCTCGATCGGCGTCCGCTAAAACAATCTCGTTCATCGCAACACCATGCATAAGATCGACCAATATTTGGATAGCCGCCCGCCCCCCGCGTTGCGGACAAAGCGCAACGTCGCCCATTCTTCGATTGCGCGCAACAGGTGCATCCCGCGGCGACATGGCTTCGTCTCTTCCTCCTTCCTTACGCTTCGGATGCGCAGCGCCCAAAGCCGCGTCGACTGTTTGCGCGGCGTAGGCGTCGTCACTCAATAGGCGCCGGGCTTCTCATAATCGGCCCATTTGAACGGCCTGCCTTGGCATCATTGATACGGCCACGCGGGATCGATCATCGGCAAGCCAATTTGGGCGTCGCGCGATGGTGTGAGAACGACGGGGGCCGAGCCTCGGCGGACAATTCGACTGACCTGGTTGCGTGTCGAGCGCAGCACAGATCTCTCTTGTCTTGTTTAAGCCTTCGCCCGTTGCTCTTTACTGGCTTGTCTAGCGCCGGCGGAGCCACGTCGGCGCCTGCGCCGAAGAATTTTCCCCTTGCCGCTATGCGGCAATTCCTCGCGCACGGGCGCGGCGCGCCCTTTCAAAATTCTCCGTCGCGGCCGGCGC
>JALHNR010000214.1 GCA_022843525.1 Methylocystis sp.
AGCGTGGCAAGTCCGGGCGCGACGGCCTCAGGCAAATGCTCCGGACCTGTTGCGCGCAGCAGCACGATCGGCGCCTGAACGCTCTTGAGCGCGCGCTCCTCGACGGCGTCGATTGCGCAGCAGCGACGGATAACGGCCAGATCCCTCGCCATCAGTGCGAAAGGCTTTGCGTCACGGCGCTTCAATCGGCGCAGGCGCGCGACTGCTTCGGGGTTGGTCGCGTCGCATGCGAGATGATAGCCGCCGAGTCCCTTGACCGCGATGATATCGCCCCGCTCGACAAGACGCGCTGCAATTTCGACCGCGTCGGCGTCGCCGTCGCGCGGAACTTCCGCTTCACCGAATGCAACCAGCGATGCTGTCGGACCACACGACGGGCAGGCCACCGCTTCAGCGTGAAACCGGCGATCATTCGGATTGCGATATTCCGCCGCGCAGGCCGCACACAGCTCGAACGGCGCCATCGTGGTTGTCGCGCGGTCATAGGGAATGGCCGTCACAATGCTGAGGCGCGGTCCGCAATGGGTGCAATTGGTGAACGGATAACGATAGCGGCGTTCGTTTGGATCGCGCAGCTCCGCCGCGCATGCGCCGCAGAGCGCCGCGTCCGGCGCGACCTGGGTGCGTGCGGGTCCGCCGATGCTTTCGGCGATACGGAACTCCTGTGGCAGACGGCCGCTGTAGCGCCGCCTTTCGATGCTGTCGATATGCGCGAGCGGCGGCGGATCTCGTTCGATTCGTCGAAGCAGCGCCGCGATCCGCGACGGATCGCCGCTGACGCGCAATAATACGCCCTCGCCGTCATTGAGCACCTCGCCGGCAAGCCCCAGTTCACGCGCCATGCGCCAGACCGCCGGGCGAAAGCCGACCCCCTGCACGCGCCCGCGCACCCGAAATTCGAGCGCCTGCGATGGCTCCACCGCCGCGAAACTCATGATCCCTGTCAGCCTCACATATTGCTGATCTTGATATAGCGATAGAGGTCCTTCGCATTCATGATCAGCAGTCCGAGGATGATAAGCCCCAGGACGATACCTGTAATCTCCCATCCGCTCATGACATTTCTCCATCTACCCGATGCGCGGCGCGAGCGCGATCGCGTTATGTTACACCGCCATCATCTCCTCAATCAGCTCTTCGACCGTCTCCGCGGCGACGCCGACCGCCGCAGCGACAGGCTCGCTCAGCCCTATGACGCCTTCGTCGCCACCGAAGGTCAACGGCTCGCAGGCGACCAGCAGGACGCACCGGCAATTTCCGCCAAGCGCCGACGCCAGATGAAGAACTTTCGCGGGATCGAGCTCATGCGGCGAAAGAGCCAGATCCTCGGGTGTGGAGTCTCCCGCCGCGATCGGGTCGGGCTCAACCACTGAGACGACGCCCGGCGCTTCCCCCCGCTGCGCCGCATCCACGAGAATCACGGCGTCATAGCCGTCCATCAACGCGTAGGTGAGATCGATCCCGCGAATGCCGAAATCGATCACCCGTACCCCGTCCGGGAGCGTGACCCGTGAGAGCCGGCGCGCCACCTCGACTCCAAAGGCGTCATCGCCATTAAAGATGTTGCCGACGCAGGCGACGAGAATGGAGGTCATGGCCCGTCTCCCGCGGCAATCGGCTCGATCTCCTCCTGACTGAAAAAGAACCGATGTCCAGGAAAGCCCGCCGCGCCGAGATCCCGACCCGGATCGTCAATCAAAGTCACCGCGACATGGACCCGGTCCTCGAAATCGCGCTCTATGGCCTCGACGACCGCGATCTTGTCTTTCAGCGCAATATCCATGATGTCGCCGCCAGATTTTGGGCGTAGTCGCACGCGGGCGCCGACGCATAGGCTGCGTCCGCTCTCCAGCAGTGAGACGAGGCGAGGCTTCTCATGGTCCCCGCCCATCGACGGCGGTTCAATTTCGCTGGCCTGAGACTGCTGATTGCGCATGACGCCATGAAGCCGCGCCATGTCCTCGGCGGTCAGAGCATGCGTGCGCTCCAGAAGCGCGCGTGCACGGGCGTCGACTGACGCCATCTCGCGTTTCTCGGCATCGGTCATCGCGAGAATACGAAGCGTGAGGATTTCGTCGATCTCAGTGCCGTCGAACAGGTCGCCGGGACTTTCGGGCGCGATCGCCGGATGATCATAGAGTATGATCGGCGAAGCGAGCATGGCGCTATTGTCTTGACCGCCAACCAGCACCGGGAAGGCGCCGACATTTCGACACTGCGCCGCAGTCCCTCGCAAATCGTTGGGAGGATCAAGCAACGAGACGAACGCGCCGTCATCGACCGTGAGGATTGCATGCGTCGAGGTAAAGGCGCGAAGTTGCGCGGCTGCGCGTTCCTCGCGAACCGAGCCCGTGAGCGGCGTGATGTTCTCGATCCCGATCGTCAGCTTCCACAATTCGGGCGCCAGCCTCTCCGCCCTCGCCTCGACGACGCCCTCGATCCTATGCGACGTACGAATGAGAACGGCGGCGACACAGCCGTCTTCGCCGCGCACCGGCTCAATTTCGCGTGCGCCTTCGAAGTGGAACGGCAAGACAGTCGCTAACTCTTGAATATCTGCCGGCCGCAGCGGCCCTAAGGCGATCTCCCGTTCGATCGCCTCCTCCCAGGCCAGCAACTCCCGACCGTCGACATTGAAGCTCGGAACGCGCGTCAGCGCCGGCTCGCCCTCTTCCGGAAGTTCTCGCGTCGGCGTCGCCAGCTGTCCGACCTCGCGCGTCATGACCTGCAGGAATCGAAAATGGACGTTGAACGCCGCCTGCTCTCCACCCCGCAAGAGAACCTGCGTCTCCATGCACGAGGCGTCGCCCTGCTGATCGAACGCCTTAGGAAAGACGCCGCCGATCGTCCAACGCTGACGATTCTTTATTGACGATGGCCGATAGGGATAAAGAATGTAGCCCTCGTAAAGAACGGCGTTGGCGATCGCTTTGATGGAGTCGAGTTTCATGTCGCCTCCGCCGCGCTGGCTTCGAGTAGCGCCTGCAAGGCGCGTTCAAATGTCGGAAGTCCTTGCCGGCGCCGGTAACGGTCCAGCTCCTCAAAAGCGTCGCGATGCAGGCAAAGCCACATGCTCTGCGGATAGTAGTGCTCCATCATCGCGCGCCACACGCTTAAGGGCAGGCGATACGCGCATTCCTTGCTCCAGGCGACTTGCTCAATCTGCAGCCTGCCTTCGCTGTCGCGGTAGAAAATAGAACCGCTGAACAGGAAATTGAGCGGAACGTCGCCCTGCTCCAGGCCGTGAAAATATTTCGTCGCTGCAATGTTGAAGTCATAGCTGCAGGGCGCCGGCAGATCGACCATGCGCTCAGCGTTGACGGCGGGAACGGAAACGCTCGCATGCGTCCAAAGGAAACTCCGCATGGTCTCGCCCCAGCGCGACGGCTGACCGAAGAGATCGGAAAGCCGATCATGCTCGTCGCTGTCGTAGCGCCGCCGCGCGGGCTCGATGCGAATTTGGCAGTTCAACATCACGTTGAGAATGGGCAGGTCAGGCGTCTTGTTTACGACATGCAGCGCAAACAGCAGCAGCGGCGCCGCCGAATATTTCTCGACTTTGACGTCTTCAATGCGAAAGTCGAGATCAACCATGAACCCTGTCCTTCGTCTCGACGTCGTCTCGCAGCGTCCGAAAATAGTCGTGAACAGCCTCCCAGACCTCTGCGCCGCCCGACAAACCGCTCCAATGCCTTCGGATAAGCCCGACGAGCGCATAGCAGCGATCAATCGAAACGAGATAGTATTCCCGTGCGCCATTCATTCGATTGACGAGCAACGCCTCGACATCCGGATCGAGGTCGGCCAGCGGCGGATTGGCCGCGACCAGTCGCGACCAGCCGTCGGAGGCGAAAGGAGACTCGATCGCGCCGGCCGGCCCTGGATACATCGCCACGGGACCCTGCGCCGGCGTGCTGTGGAACACGAAGGCGAGATCAATCGGGATGCGAAGACCCTCCCATTCGTCGTCGCTCAGATCGAAATTGTGAAGCGCATCGGCGCGTGCCCGCAAGGCGGCAAAACGTTCACTCCCGCCCAGGAGGAACGCACATTGGGGACAAGCGCAAAAGAACTTTCGCGTCGCGCGCTCGACCAGATGCGCGTGCCGGGAATCGATGGACTTCGAGCAGAACTCGCAATGCTCTTCTTCCGTCGCGCGCACGAAGCGCTGCAGCCGAGACGCCCAATTTCCCGAATCTATTCTTTCCATGCGCTCGCGCCTCTTTTAGGCTCTAGGCGGCGGTTTCGGCGTAAAGCGTCGTCATGTCCAATTCGATCAAAATATCGTCGAGGTCCGGCGCCGCGTCGGTGAGCGCATTCTCGATCTCCAGCCGCAACTGGTCGGTAGGCTCAGCGACGCCGTTCCTTTGCAGTTGAACTATTGCGAAGGCTTTACTCGCGCTCATGAGGCTCACATGGAGGCCGCGGGCGCTCCACTGCGGTAGCATGCGCGCGATGACCTCCTGTAGACGATCCTCCACGCTCTGCGGATGCAGCCCGTGGAGGAGCAATATCGCCCGAAGGTCCCTATCGTCGACGATCTTCTCGAGTAAGGCGGCGCCGTTGTCCGATGCTGCAATAATCGCGCTGAGCCGCGCCAGCGAACGAGCGTGCAGATCGAGTACGAGCGCCAACAACTCGCGCGCCGCCTCTCGCCCCCTCCCGTCCGCGATCTCTTCAAGCCCGGCCATCAGCTTCTCTAGCCGGGCCAGCGACTGCTCCAGCGTCTCCGTCTCGCGAGCCTCTCCGCTCATGGCGACGGCTTTCGCGACGCGCCGAACATCGGCGAATGCGTGGTCTTAACGGTCTTGCCGCCGCCAACATACATATGCACGCCGCATGGCAGACAGGGATCGAAACTGCGCACCGCGCGCATGATGTCGATGCCCTTAAACTTGTCCGGACCATTCTCTTCGAAGATCGGCGTGTTTTGAACCGCGTCCTCGTAAGGTCCAGGCGTTCCGAAATCATCTCGCGGCGTCGCATTCCACGGCGTCGGCGGATAGGGATGATAATTGGCGATCTTCTTGTCTTTTATGACGAGATGGTGCGACAGCACGCCGCGCACCGCCTCGTGGAAGCCACAGCCGATCGCCTCGTCCGGAACTTCGAATGGCGTAAAGGTCTTTGTGCGGCCCGCCTGAATCTCTGCGAAGGCCTGCTCCAGGAAGTAATATGCCGCAGCGGCGCAGTAGGCTTGAAAATAGGTGCGCGCCCGATCGCGTTCGATCGCGTTGCTCCACTTTGGGACCTTCCATTCAAACTCCACCGCAGGTTTGAGCGCTGTCTTCGGGAGGTTGATCTTCACGCTGTCGCCCGTGGCTTTGACATAGCCGTTCATGTCGACGAGCCCTGCCAGCGCCGTCGAGAATAGGCGCGCGAAGGCGCCTCCGCCGGTGTCGAGCGGCAGATGGTCTCCGCTGCTCTTGTCGAGCCAGCGCGGACACATGACCCAGGAATAGTTCTTGTCGAAGTCGCGCTTCTGCGGCCGCGGGATGGTCGTCTGATTCCACGGATGCTTCTGATCGACTGGATTGCCCAGCGGGTCCGTCTTGACGAAGGTTTCGCAATTGTCCCAGTCCTCGTAATAGGACTGACCGCGCAGGATGCGAATCTGCAAATTGATGTCGACGAGGTCGGTCGTGACAAGCTTGCCGTCGACGACAACGCCCGGGGTGACGAACATCTTCCGGCCCCAGTCGGTCATATGCTTATAATCGTAGTCGCAGTGGTTCGGGTCCTGGAACGCGCCCCAGCACCCGAGCAGTATTCGTCGGCGTCCGACTTCCTCGTAGCCGGGTAGAGCTTCGTAAAAAAAGTCGAACAGATCATCGTGCAGCGGCACGCATTTTTTCATGAACTCGGCGTAGCGCACGAGTCGCGTCAGATATTCGGTGAAGAGCTGGTTCGACGGCACGGTGCCGACGCCGCCCGGATAAAGAGTGGAGGGGTGCACATGGCGCCCCTCCATCAGGCTGAACATCTCACGCGTGTAGCGGCTTACAATCAATGTCTCACGGTAGAATTCGCCGGAAAATGGATTGAGCGCGGTCATGATCTCGGCGATCGTGCGATAGCCATGAGCGTCCGAGTTTCGAGCGGGTGTGCGCTGCGCTTTGACCCAGACGCTTGGATTGGTTTCCTTGACCATCTGCTCGCAGAAATCCACGCCAACCAGATTGTCCTGAAAGATATTGTGGTCGAACATATATTCTGCGGCTTCGCCGAGATTGATGATCCAATCGGCGAGCGGCGGCGGCTTGATGCCATAGGCCATATTCTGCGCATAGACCGAGCACGTCGCGTGATTGTCGCCGCAGATTCCGCAAATGCGGCTGGTGATGAAGTGGGAATCGCGAGGATCTTTGCCCTTCATGAAAATGCTGTAGCCGCGAAAGATCGACGACGTGCTGTGACATTCGGCGACCTGCCGATTTTCGAAATTAATTTTGGTAAAAATTCCGAGACTGCCGACGATTCGGGTAATCGGATCCCAATTCATCTCGACGAGATTGGGCGACGCTTTATTGGGGCTCGGAGGCGCGGAGCGACGCGTTGCAAGGTCGACCATGATCGCAGTCCCTTACTTAAAGTGGATGAGTCTTGTTCGGCCGATCTGGCTCATAACCCGTGGTGTAGGTCGGCTCCCTGTTGCGCCACTTCGGCTCCTTGTTGAGCGTGTGATTGGTGATCTTGCGCAGATTTCGGATCAGCACGCCGTAAGGCTTAATGAGAACCGATGAGATGCGGGCGCCGGGCGGTTCGTCCATGAATGGCATGAACTTGTCCGGAAAGCCCGGCATGGTGCAGCCGATGCAGATGCCGCCAACATTTGGACATCCTCCCAGACCGGCGATCCAACCACGCTTGGGCACATTGCATTGAACGACCGGGCCCCAGCAGCCGATCTTCACCAGGCACTTCCGCGATCCATACTCCTGCGCGAAGTCGGCCTCTTCGTAATAAGCTGCGCGGTCACATCCCTCATGAACGGTGGGACCAAACAACCAGCGCGGGCGGCCATGCCGGTCGACGGGAATCATCGGCGCCAAGCCGGCCAGCTGGCGCAGCAGGTAGAGGAACGTCTCCATGAAATTGTCTGGCTGGACCGGACAACCCGGGACGTTGACGATGGGCAAACCGGCCTTCGATTTCCACTCGGCGCCAAGATAATCCTGCAGGCCCATGCAACCGGTGGGATTGCCCTTCATTGCATGAATGCCGCCGTATGTGGCGCAGGTTCCGGCGCCGATGACGGCGAGCGCTTTAGGCGCCAAACGGTCGATCCATTCGGTCGTTCTGATTGGCTGTCCGGTCGCCGCATCCGTGCCGATCGCGGCCCAATACCCGTCGCCGCTCAGTTTCTCGTTTGGGATGGAGCCTTCGACCACAAGCACGAAGTTTTCGAGTTCGCCGCGCGCGCCTTGATGGAAGGCCTTCATGAAGTCATCGCCCACTTCGTAGGAGAGCACCGCATTGTGCAGGCGCACCTTCGGTAGGCCGGGGATTGCTCCGAGAATGACGTCTTCTATGCTCGGTTCGCTGGCGGCGGTGATTGAGACTGAGTCGCCGTCGCAACTCAGTCCCGCCGTAAGCCAGAGCACGTCAAGCTCTTCAATTGTGGATTGAG
>JALHNR010000215.1 GCA_022843525.1 Methylocystis sp.
CGGAACGATCGCACTGAGCGGCGTCGATCTTTCCGGCGTGCCGCCCTATCGGCGACCCGTGAACATGATGTTTCAGTCCTATGCGCTGTTTCCGCATCTCAACGTGTTCGAGAACATCGCCTTCGGTCTGCGACGGCTGGGTGCGCCGAGAGACGCCATCGACGCGCGCGTCGACGAACTGCTCGCGATGACGCAGCTTTCGGCTTTTGGCCCTCGGCGAATCGCCGAGCTGTCCGGCGGACAGAAGCAGCGCGTTGCACTGGCGCGGGCGCTCGCGCCGCGTCCGAAAATGCTGCTGCTCGACGAGCCGCTCGGCGCGCTCGATCGCAAGCTGCGGGAAGAGACGCAGTTTCAGCTCAAGGAAATCCAGCGGTTGACGCAGACGAGCTTCGTCATCGTCACGCATGACCAGGATGAGGCGTTGGCGCTCGCCGATCGCATCGCAGTGATGCGGGCGGGCAGGGTGGAGCAGATCGCCGGGCCGATGGAGATTTACGACCGGCCCGCGACGCGTTTCGTCGCCGGCTTCGTCGGCGAAACGAATTTCATCGAGGGACGCCTGGACCGCAATGGCGCCGCGGCGCTGATCACCGAGTATGGACGAATCCCCTGCGAGCCCGGAAATCTTCCGGACGGCGCGCAGGCGACGCTCAGCGTGCGCCCCGAGCGGATCGGCGTTGCGCGCGACGGCGAGGGAATCGCGGGCGTTGTCGAGGATTTCGTGTTTCGGGGCGAAACGACGCTGCTGCGGGTGCGCGTCGCCAGCAACATCGTTCTGCGGGCGGCGGCAAGCCATGGCGAGCGCCACGCGATCGGCGATTGTGTGAGGCTCAGCTTTCCGCCTGGCGCCGGCGCGCTTCTCGCTGAGGAGAGATAGTGTGAGGATAACAATGAATGCGCGGCGCAACGCGGATTTCCTCATCCTGAGGAGGCCTCGGAGAGGTCGTCTTGAAGGACGAGGAAATCCAGTCGCGCGAGAAGCCGCGCCTTCGTCCTTCGAGACGCCTGCTGCGCAGGCTCCTCAGGATGAGGGCGCTTACGGCGGCGCCTCATGAGCCGGCGCCGCAGACTCTCGCTGGGCGAGCGGTTCGTCATCGCCGCGCCTTATCTGTGGATCGGGGCCTTCTTCCTGGCGCCGATGGCGCTCATCGCCAAGATTTCCGTTTCGCAGTCGGTGCTCGCGCGCCCGCCCTATCGACCAATTTTCGAATTTTCCGACAGTCTCGCCGACATCTGGGCCAAGGCGCAGAGCTTTACGTTTGACGCCTATCGCGCGCTGATCAGCGACACGCTTTATCTCGAATCCTATCTATCCTCGCTTACGATCGCCGCGGTCTCGACGCTGATCACGCTGATCATCGCCTATCCTTTCGCGCTCGCCATGGCGCGCGCGCCCGAGCGCCTGCGTCCACTCCTCATCGGCCTTGCCGCCGCCCCGTTCTGGACGAGCTTTCTCATCCGCGTCTATGCCTGGATCGCGCTTTTGAAGGACGAAGGGCTGATCAATAACGCGCTGATGGCGCTGGGGCTCATTACCGCGCCGCTGCAAATGTTCGCCACGACGGGCGCTGTCGTCGTCGGCATCGTCTACTCCTATCTGCCCTTCATGCTGTTGCCGCTTTATGCTGCGCTGGAGCGCCAGGACCCGAGCCTTCGGGAAGCGGCGGCGGATCTCGGGGCGTCGCCGGCGCAAGTGTTCTTGCGCGTGACGCTGCCGCTTTCGCGCGAAGGCGTCGTTGCCGGCGCGCTTCTCGTCTTCATTCCCGCGGTCGGCGAATTCGTCATTCCCGATCTCCTCGGCGGCTCCGAGACGCTGATGATCGGGCGAACCTTGTGGAATGACTTCTTCTCGAATCACGACTGGCCAGCGGCCTCGGCCGCGGCGATCGTGCTCGTCGCTGTGTTGATGATTCCGCTGCTGCTGTGGGAGCGGGCGCGGCTTGCCGATGAGGAAGAGGCCCGATGAGCGCGGTCGTTTCCTGGGCGCGTCGCGCGACTCTGTTGATAGGCTTCGTCTTCCTTTACGCGCCGATCGTCATTCTCGCGGTCATGAGCTTCAACGCGTCGCGTCTCGTTTCGGTGTGGGGCGGATTTTCGACGAAATGGTATGCGGCGCTGCTGGAGAATGAGCAGCTTCTACATTCGGCGAAGATCAGCCTCGCCGCCGCGCTGACCTCGGCCACGATCTCGACTCTGCTCGGCCTCCTGGCGGCCATATCGCTCACGCGTTTCGGCCGCTTTCGCACGCGTTTCCTGTTTTTTGGCGCCGTGCATGCGCCGCTGGTTCTGCCGGAGGTCGTGCTCGGCCTCGCGCTGCTTACGTGTTTCGTCGCGTTCGGGGTCGGACGAGGTTTCATCACGCTGGTCATCGGTCATGTTACGCTGACAATGTGTTTCACGACGGTTGCGATTCTCGCGGCGTTGCGCGACAGCGATCCGGCGCTCGAAGAAGCGGCGATGGATCTCGGGGCGACGCCTTTCGGGGCCTTTGTCCGCGTGGCGTTGCCGCAGATCGCGCCGGCGATCGTCACCGCTTACCTTCTGGCGTTCACGCTTTCTCTCGACGACCTGGTCATCGCCAGTTTCGCGACGGGCCCTGGCGCGACGACGCTGCCGATGCGCATTTACTCACAAGTGCGTTTGGGCGTCTCGCCGCAGATCAACGCCATTTCGACGCTGCTTCTCGCGCTCGTCGCCGTAGCGCTCGGACTCGCGGCGCTAGTTTCTTCCGGGCGCGCTCGGCGCGATGCCCAAGTGGTGACAAGCTTGGCGCGCGCGCCAGATAATGCAGCATGACAAAAAATTGGTTCGCTTCTCTTCCGAATTTCATCACCATCGGCCGTCTCGTGCTGACGCCGGCGGCGATCATCTTGATCGTCGAGCGTCAATGGACCGCCGCCTTCCTGCTGTTCGCCGTCGCCGGCCTGTCCGACGCCCTCGACGGTTGGCTGGCCCGGACCTACTGCCTGCAATCTGAACTCGGCGCGCTTCTCGATCCCATCGCCGACAAGGCGCTGATCGTTTCAATGTACGTCACGCTCGCCATTGTCGACGCGCTGCCGGCGTGGCTCACGATCATGGTGGTCTTTCGCGATGTCATGATCACTGGCGCGGTGTCGCTGTCCTGGCTCATGGGACGGCCGATGAAGGTGCATCCCCACTTTTCTTCCAAGGCGACCACCGCCGCGCAACTGGTGTTCGCGGGCGTCGTTTTGGCCGTTCAGGCATACGGCCTTCATATTCCGCTGATAGATGTGACGCTCATCACCCTCGTCGCCGCATTGACCGTTGCTTCCGCCTGCGTCTATCTGTGGCTTTGGGTCCAGCATATGAGGCTGTGACATGTCACAGAGAACACCGTCGCTCGGCTCCGATACTGCGCAGCCGGCGGTCATTCCGCCGCCGCCTCTCGCAGCGGGCGACGACGCCGAGATGCGGCAGCTGCAATGGGCAGGGCTGAGCCTTGAAAGGCAGCTCGCGCTCTGGGGCTTGACGCTGCTGGCGCTGGGCCTGTCGCTCTATTTCTTGAGTCCGGTGCTTGCGCCCTTTGTCGCCGGAACCGCGCTCGGCTATCTGCTCGACCCCGTGGCTGACCGGCTGCAGCGGCTGGGCCTGTCGCGATTGGGCGCTGCGGGTCTCCTGCTCGTCGTCTTTCTTCTGGTCGTCGGGACCGCGGCCGTTGTTCTGGTTCCGATTCTTTCGCATCAGCTTGCGGGCTTCATCACCTCGCTGCCGGGCTATTTGCAGACGCTGCATGGGCTCCTGACGCAATGGAGCGAGCGCGTCACCAGCGATTCCATCAATGGCTGGCTGCAGGAATTCGGACTGGGCGGCGCCGCGGCGTCCTTCGATGCGCAAAAATATATAAACGACCTCACAAGCCAGGGCGCGACGTTGCTCGGCGATTTCGTGAAATCGCTGTTGTGGCGGGGCTATGCGCTGATCAACGTGGTCTCGCTCATCGTGATCACGCCGGTCGTCGCCTTCTATATGCTGGTCGATTGGGATCACATGGTCGCCATCATCGACGATCTGATTCCGCCGCGCCATCGCGAGGATGTGCGCTCGCTCGCGCGCGACATTGATCGCGCGCTTGCCGGCTTCGTGCGCGGACAGTCGCTCGTCTGCCTGTTCCTTGGCATTTGGTATGCGGGCGGGCTTTCGGCGATTGGGCTGAATTTCGGTTTTCTCATCGGCGTCATCGCGGGTTTTCTGAGTTTCATCCCCTACGTCGGCTCCGTCACCGCCTTCGTTCTATCCATCATCGTCGCGATCGTTCAGGGCTGGCCGCACATCAATCTGCCGATCGAGGCGGTGGCGATCGTGACGACCGGACTGATCATGGACGGCTATGTGCTGTCGCCGCGGCTCGTCGGCGCCTCCGTCGGGCTGCATCCGGTCTGGATCATGTTCGCCTTGCTGGCCTTCGGCGCGCTGTTCGGATTTACAGGCCTGATCGTCGCCGTGCCTGTCGCGGCGGCGCTCGGCGCCTTCATGCGCTTTCTTGCAAAGCGCTACCGCGGGAGCGCGCTTTATCAGCACCCGATCCCTGACCGCGCATGACAAAGGCCGGCGCGCCGGAGACATGCGAGCCGGGACGTCAGTTGCCGCTCGATCTGCCGACGACGCCGCGCTTCGGACGCGAAGAGTTTCTGCCCGCCGAGTCGAACCTCGCGGCGCTCGAAATGATCGAACGCTGGCCGGATTGGCCGGATCGGGTTCTCGCGCTGATCGGGCCCGCCGGCGCGGGCAAATCCCACCTCTGCGCCATTTGGGCGGCGCGCGCTGGCGCGCTTGCCGTTGCGCCCGACGCCCTGCCGACCCTGGAAGTTCTGGTCGCGCAGGCGCCGCGCGCCATCCTCATCGACGATGTCGACCGGGCGGCTGACGAAACCACGCTGTTCCATATGCGGAATTTCGTGAACGAAAGCGGCGCCTTCCTGCTGATGAGCGCGGCCCGAGCGCCGCGGGCGGAGGACATTCGGCTTCCCGACCTGCTGTCGCGTCTGCGCCGCGCGCCCGCCGTCGAAATCGGCGCGCCGGACGAGGCGTTGATGCGCGCAGTTCTGGTGAAGCTCTTCGCGGATCGGCAGCTCCTCGTCGAACCCCCGGCGCTGGCCTTCGCCGCGCTGAGGCTGGAGCGCTCTCTCGCCGCGGCACGCGCCTTCGTCGCCGCTCTCGACCGCGAGGCTCTGGCGCAGGGGCGGCCTGTCACACGGGCGCTCGCGGCCAAGGTTATTGAGAAGTTTACTTGATGGTTGGCCGAAGGATTTCGTCGCCGCACAGGCCTGTGGCATGATGGCTGGGACACGGAAGTGGAAATGAAGCCGCATATTCAAGACAAACTCGCAGCCCAGCGCACGGGCGCCGATATCGCCGTTATGGATTGCGCCGACGAGATTCTCGTGGAGGATCCCGCCAAGCTTGCGGCTTCTCCACAGCGTTTCATCAATCGGGAACTGTCCTGGCTGGAATTCAATCGCCGCGTTCTGGAGGAGGCCTCCAACCGCAATCACCCGTTGCTTGAGCAACTGCGTTTCCTGTCGATCTCGGCCAATAATCTCGACGAGTTCTTCATGGTGCGCGTCGCCGGCCTTCGCGGGCAGGTGCGCTCCGGCGTGACGGCGCGCTCCGAGGACGGCTTAACGCCCGCGGAGCAGCTGACGAAGATCACCGAGCGCGTCACGTTGTTGACGAGCGAGCAATTGCGGCGCTGGCGCGAGCTGCGCGCCGAGATTGAAGACGTCGGCATTATTATCGTCGAGCCTGCGGACGTCTCTAAGGCCGACCGCGAGTGGCTTGAGGAATACTTCCTCAGCCGCGTGTTTCCGGTGCTGACGCCGCTGGCGGTCGATCCGGCGCATCCGTTTCCTTTCATCCCCAATCTCGGCTTCACCTTGGCGCTCGAACTGGTGCGCCCCGGCGATCGCAAGACGCTGCAGGCGCTGGTCCGCCTGCCGCCGAAGATCGATCGCTTCGTGCGCTTGCCGGCGACGGCGGGCGTCGCCGGCCGCGAGCGCTTCATGCTGCTCGAAACGCTGATTGCGATGAACGCGCAGCGGCTGTTTCCCGGCTATTTGCTGCGGGCGCAGGGGCTGTTTCGGGTCATCCGCGACAGCGATCTCGAAGTCGAGGAAGAAGCCGAAGATCTCGTGCTGCTTTTTGAGACCGCGTTGAAGCGGCGGCGGCGCGGTTCGGTGATCCGGCTCGAAGTGGCGGCGGATATGCCGGCGAGCTTGCGCGCGCTCGTCGCCGAGGAGCTCGACGTCAACGAGCCGGAGACTTTCGAGATCGACGGCATGTTGGCGCTCAACGATCTTTCCGAACTCGTCGCGCTCGACCGGCCGGAACTGAAATTCAAGCCCTATAACCCGCGCTTTCCGGAACGGGTGCGCGACAATGGCGGCGACTGTTTCCTCGCGATCAAGCAGAAGGATCTCGCGGTCCATCACCCTTACGAATCTTTCGACGTCGTCGTGCAGTTCCTGCAACAGGCGGCGCGTGATCCCAATGTCATCGCCATCAAGCAGACGCTCTATCGCACGTCGAACAACAGCCCGATCGTGCGCGCGCTTGTAGAAGCCGCCGAGGCGGGCAAATCCGTCACCGCGCTCGTCGAACTGAAGGCGCGCTTCGACGAGGAAGCGAATATTCGCTGGGCGCGCGATCTTGAACGCGCCGGCGCGCAAGTCGTCTTCGGCTTCATCGAGCTCAAGACGCACGCCAAATTATCGCTCGTCGTGCGCCGGGAAGGCAGCGGCCTCGTCACCTACTGCCATGTCGGCACCGGCAATTATCATCCGGTGACGGCGCGCATCTATACGGACATTTCGGTGTTCACCGCCGATCCGGTGATCGGACGGGATATCTCGCGCATCTTCAACTACATCACCGGCTATGCGGAGCCTGCCGGGCTTGAGCGTATGTCGGTGTCGCCGATTTCGCTCAAGAAGAAGCTTCTCGAACATATCGAGCAGGAAATCGCCTTTGTGAAAGCCGGCAAGCCTGGCGTCATCTGGGGCAAATGCAACGCGCTTGTTGATCCGGAAATCATCGACGCGCTCTACGCGGCGTCGCAAGCGGGCGTCTCGGTCGAACTCATCGTGCGCGGCATCTGCTGTCTGCGGCCCGGCGTTCCCGGACTGTCGGATAATATTCGCGTGAAGTCGATCGTCGGCCGCTTTCTTGAACATGCGCGTGTTTACGCCTTCGGCGGCGGCCATGCGTTGCCCCATCCGCGCGCGCACGTCTACATTTCTTCCGCCGACCTGATGCAGCGCAATCTCGATCGCAGGGTCGAAGTGATGATGCCGATCGTCAATCCGACGGTGCATCAGCAGGTGCTCGATCAGATCATGCTCGCCAATCTGATCGACAATGAGCAGAGCTATCGGGTCCTGCCGGACGGCTCGTCGCTGCGCATTGTTCCGCCCGAAGGCGAGGAGCGATTCAACGCGCACAAATATTTCATGACCAATCCCTCGCTGTCGGGACGCGGCAAGTCGCTCAAGGATTGGCGGCCGCGCTCGCTCTTAAAGCGCGGCCAAAATGCTTGAGGCGGCGGCGCGCGGCGCGACGCAGCGCGCCGACTCCGCGCCAAAACCGGTC
>JALHNR010000216.1 GCA_022843525.1 Methylocystis sp.
CATCCTCGTCGCACGGCGTTGGTCGAACGAACGCTCGCTTGGCTCAATCGCCGCTAAGGCTCTCCAGAGATCGGAGGCATCCATCGACGCATCGCCCTGGATAATCGAGATGTGAATTTGAGTCCGACTCTAAGTAAGATTTCGTCTTTCATCACATCTAAGAGGCGTCATGCATTCGGCACGATGGGCGATCTCCGAGTCGGCGAATAACTCCAAATAGCAGGACCCAATGGCATGAACCACGTTTTCTACCTACTTGCGCTCGCCACTTTCCTACTCACGCCTCCGCCGGCGGCAAACGCCATTGAACTACCTTGGCGATCCGACGACGTGTTCCTTAGCCGCCCCGGGGTTCCGCCTTCCGCAAATCAAGTGAACGGAACTGGCGCGAAAAGTGTTGAAAATGGCGGAATGCAAGTCGGCGTGTTTCGGTGCGGAGAGCTTGTCGGAGATGATGCACAAAATAGCGCTGCAGAAACAAAAAATGAAAGCAACCGCACTTCTGGAGCCGATTTATATGCCTGGGCGAAGAATCCCCCTGCGCAAATGATCGTGCTATCTTTGTTTTTTGCCTTTCTAGGCCTCATCATTGACATTGGAGCGATGCCGCCCTTCCAAGGGTTGATGCCCGAAGAAGCGCTCTCAAACTACAGGACGACGTGGATAGCGATCATGATCGTAGCCATACTTGGAGGAGCGCTACTGTTGCCTGTCACAACTAATATCATACGGTATTCGATGACTCGTCTGGACCACCGAGACGTTCCGCAAGGCGCCATGTGACGCATTGCGTTATGTCCCTAATAGTTGCTAATTGAGATTTCTTTGCATCCGACGACCCACGCGGCTTTCCGCGCTGCGACCGTTAACTTAGGCGCCGAAGATCGCCGTCGGGGGCGGGGCGGTTGGGCAGATCGAACAGCGTCGCACGGGCCTGCGCCAAGACGATTTCATGCTTCTTCATCGCCGGCTCCGACGCGCCTCCCCTCGCCAAGTGGTTGCGGTGGCGTAGCGCCATGTCGACACGCGTCGTACGAGACGACCGCGTCCCGAACCAGCGACTCTTCGGCTGCCAGCGCCTTCTCCGCTTCGGACCACCGCTGACGACCACCAGCCCCAGTGATCATCTCGATGCGCCGTAACCCGGAGCCGTTCGGCTCAAGCGAAGGATCAAGTCTAGACACAAGCCTTATCTCTAAATCAGGAGATCAGACTCGCCGCTTTCATCGTACGTTTGAAGGTGGGGCCGTAACAGCACTGACCGCTGATCAGCTCCTATCACTCTGTGTCAGCTCCCATCACTCTGTGATTGTGCAAGCTCACGACTTGATATCCTGCTCCAAGGGTCGAACTAATTGTCAGGTTGGGAGAAAACGATGAATAAGGCCAATCACATAGCCGCTGCTGTTAATGCAGTCGCCGTTTTTCAACAGGAGTGCGGCACTGTCGAGGCGCATGCTATTGCGGACTTGATATGTGATCTCGGCCACTTGGCGGACGAACGCGGTCTCGATTTTCTTAGCGAGGTTAAACGGGGCGTTGGACATTGGTTCGCGGAGCGCCAGGCCCAAAGTCGTAACAGCCTCGGGGCCGAGGCCATCGTCGAAATAGCCATCAGTCCACTGTCAACGAATTCGGTAGCTCGATCCTCTCCGCCTTAGACACCTCTGGCTACTCTGCTTTGGTTCGACGCGACTGAGCGCGTCATCAGATTTGTACCTTCTTGCAAAGGCTTATTGCGTTCATGATGCCGTGCTCGAACTGCGATTGGCGGCATGCGTCCGCGCTATGGCCGCTGCTCGAGAAATCCTCTACTCGTCTTGTATGAGGGGCATCGGTGTAAAAGGACGATACGCTCGCGCCAGAACGAAACCCGATGCTTAATTGGCACGCAACTAACGGCAGCGTCCTGCTGGATCGATTTTCTGAAGTTGATGAGCGTTACCAAGGCGCTATCAGACTTATCGACCTAATTCTGGAAGCTGGACGACCATGAACGGGTCGGCGTCTGGTGATTCAATGCGCCATTGGTAGACGAGGAAACGGTTTAAATTCGACCGCTTGATCTGCGCATTATGTTCGAGGACATTGACGCCTTTTTCTAAGCTGACGGTGAGCCGTCCGTCGATTTCTGCATCTGTTCCGGAAAGTTGACATGGGGCGTTAGTGTCCGGTCGAGAGCCGCCAATCACGATAGCGCCGTCGGGTTGCGGCTGAATGCAAAACACCTTCATCTCGCGTGATGGGAAACAGGACGATTGGCCTCTAGCGACCGATCGCTCCAAGAGTACTGCGTAACGTCCTCGGGCAAGATATTGGGCATGTCGAAATCCTTCGTCGCGCAACTGCGCAGCGGCATGTTCAAGTCGGGCCTCCAGGCGTGCTTCCAGGAAACCCGCTCGGCAGGCCTGAATAAAAGCGGGCACGAAAATAAGAATGCCGTCGTACGAATAAAAATAGCTTCCGTCGGCGCGGATTGCGACGCTCGCATCGAATTGCTCGGGCGCAAGTGTTCGAAAAAAGTTGCGCATTCTAGCTCCGCGAGGGGAAGGCTTTCTTCGCACAACTGGCAAGTTGGCGGCATCGGCCGTGGCGCTTAGGTCCCGGCGAAATGTCGGCGACCCTTTAGCTAATTTCGCAACTCTGTAAAGCGTTGCGATAGGAAAAGGTACCACAAAGATCAAGATAGAGCTTGGTTATGGGGCGGTTACGCAATGGAGCCCTATATCCCACGTCTCCGATCTCGATTACGATCTCGCTGAACCAGAAAACCTGATCGCTGTCTGGGCAGCTCAGCCATGGCGTCCCTTTTTCCAGCCAGAGAGGATCAATGCCACGGTTCTCCGCTTGTTCCGCTCGGCGGAAAAGTGAGTAATCAGCTCCCGCTCGCCGCGCTCCTAAAAAGCGTATCGAACTCTAATTAAGCGCGACGCCACGGGAGAGGAAGGCCTGTCTCTTGACAACGCAGTCGGCTAACCAATAATAGTAATTGCTTACTATTATCCGAGCCAAGCCGCAGCATGCAGTCCAAGTATCTTCCGGCCGAGGAGCGCCGATCACTCACCGTCGAAGCAGTTGTCGTACTTTCCGGCGCGCAGAACCCCAGCGAGATCACGACAGCAGCGATCGCTAAGCACATGAACGTGACGCAGGGCGCCTTGTTTCGTCACTTCCCCACGAAGGATGCGATCTGGGAGGCGGTGATGGAGTGGGTGACCAATCGTTTGCTGGATCGCATTGATCATGCGGCAGAAGGCGCATGCTCTCCGATGGACGGATTGCGAGCGATGTTCATGAGTCATATCGAGTTCGTGATCGAATATCCTGGCGTGCCTCGAATGATGTTCAGCGAATTGCAGCGCGCCGAAGCCGCACCCGCCACGAAAATCGCACGGATGCTCATCAAGCGCTATGCCGAGCGGCTTGCAAAAAAGCTTGAGGAGGCCAAGGCGGCTGGAGAAGCAGCCACTGATCTGGACACGCAGGCGGCGGCGATCCTGTTCATCGGGATGATCCAGGGTCTGGTGATGCAATCATTGCTGTCGGGCGACATCAAAGCCGTTCGCACCCATGCTCATGGAGTTCTCGGCATCTACCTTCGTGGCGTGAAGTCAGGCGCCTCCGATGCTGAGACGCTGAATGCAAGAACTCCAAGAGGAAAGATCAGGCGATGATGCGCGCAAGTTCATGGCAAGCGGGAACGAACTTGGGAGCCGCGCTGCCATTCTAGCTCGGCATGTCGGGAGGCTCCGACGCGACATGACGAAAACACTACCGATCAGGCCAATCGGGCTCGATCCATGCTCAACGTGACAAGGAAGTGGGAAAGCGACGCGCCACTGCCGGCCGGCATGGAACGCATTCGCACGCTGGCCGAGGGCTGGAGGATCTCCGACGTGGCGGCAACGAATGAACGATAGTTCCTCATTGGAGCGGAACTCTATGCGACCGGGAGACTGATCATGAATGAGTCCTCCGAACGATCGGCCAGGGGGCCTGACACGTCTATTAGCGAAAAGACCGGAGCCCGCCTCTTGTATGCCGCAGCGCTTCGCGGGCGTATCGCTAGATACGCCCCGGCGACCTCCGGCGTACTGTTTGCCATCGCCGTGGCGCTAGTCATTTACGCGAACCGTCCGATCGCCGTCGAGGTCGCGTCAATTGAAAAGAACGTGCCGATCCGAGTCTTTGGGCTCGGCACGGTCGAGGCCCGTGTGATGTCGAAAATCGGTTTCGAAGTGGGGGCCACGCTGGTCGAACTGCACGCGGACCACGGCGACCGCGTGAGGAAGGGCCAGGTCCTCGCGCGCCTCGCCAGTAGCGAACAAGAGGCCAAGGTCGCAAAGGCGCGCGCTGCGCTCTTGATCGCCGAGACGAACATCAACCGGGCGGATGCCAATCTCGAGAGGGCGCGGGCGGTGATGGCGCAAAGACAGGAAGCCAATCGGCGCAAGCAGGCGCTTGTTGCGCGAAGCATCGTCACAAAGCAAGTCGCAGAGGAGGCTTTCAGAGACGAGGCCGTAGCCCGCGCCGATGTTGCCGTTGCAGATAGCGAGATTGCCAGCGCGAAGGCGCAACTGGCCGATGCGCGAGCTCAGTATCAGTTCGAAGAAACGATGTTGCGCCATAGGACGCTCACGGCTCCCTACGACGCCGTGATTATCGAGCGCCACAAGGAACTGGGCTCTGTCGTCAAGGCTGGCGATCCAATTTTCACGCTCATCGCGGCTGACACGTACTGGGGTCTCGCTCATGTCGACGAAGCGCGCGCGGGATTTATCCATGAAGGGCAACATGTCGATGCACGCCTTCGCTCGCGTCCGCAGGATGCGTTCACAGGACGGGTCGCCCGCATTGGCCTCGAAAGCGATCGCATTACGGAGGAACGGCGCGTTTTCATCAAGGGCGACAATCCGCCATTCCGAGTCTATCTCGGCGAACAGGTGGAGTTCTGGATCACCGTCGCTCAGCTTGATAGAGCGATTCTCGTTCCCGAGGCCGTTGTGCAGGGCTACGACGGACGGCAAGGCCGGGTATGGACGGTCGAGTCCGGCCGGTTGCGGAGGCGTCTGGTAAAATTCCGACATCGCACGGAGGACGCGCGTCTTGAGATCGTGGATGGCCTGCCCGGAGATGCGCGTGTCGTGACGAACCTGGAGAGCGGCTTACGCGAAGGCCGCTTTATTTGGACGATCGAGGCCAGCAAGAAATGAACCTTGCATATCGCGACATTCTGCACAATCTCGGTCGGTTCCTATTGACCTGCCTGGGGCTTGGCCTCCTGCTCGGAGTCGTGCTGGCAATGATCGGCATCTATCGCGGGCTCGTCGTTGAGGCGCTGACCATCGCCCGAGCGCCGGCTGTCGATTTGTGGGTTGTGGAATCCAATACGCGCGGTCCCTTCGCAGAGATATCTCGCATTCCAGGAGACACGCGGGAGGCGATCGCCCGCATCGCGGGCGTGGACGCCGCCGGAAGCGTCACGTATCAGACGGTAGAGAGTGAGCACATGGGCAACAAGCTCCGGCTCTACGTCATCGGCTACGAGCCGACGCGACCGGGCGGTCCGCCAGTAATCATCGAAGGTCGCGGAGTTGCTCGCAGCCACTATGAGATAGTCGCCGACCGCGCTGCCGGTCTTGTCCTCGGCGATCGGGTCGCGCTCGGCCGAAGCACGTTCACGGTGGTTGGTCTCACGCAGCACCAGGTCAGTTCGGGAGGCGACCCGGCCGTCTACGTCACGCTGCAGGACGCGCAGAAACTGCAGTTCGATCTCGCGCCGTCGGCGGCGCGACTCAAACTCGCTCGTGGCGAGGGCGGATCAACTCGGGACACCGTCAATGCGGTCGTGGCGCGTCTGCATCCGAACTCTTCTTCGGAGGCCGTCGCTAGCACAATCAAGCGGTGGAAGCATCTCGCGGCCATTACCCAGGAAGCTCAAGAGAACATTCTGACGCTTTCGCTCGTGGACCGTGCGCGCCGACAAATCGCGCTTTTTACGGGCCTGCTGCTGGTCGTCTCCGCGGTGATCATCGCGCTTATTATCTACACGATGACCATGGAGAAACTGAAGCAGATCGCCACCTTGAAATTGATTGGAGCGCCCGACAGAACGATCATCGGGATGATCGTGCAGCAAGCCATGGCGCTCGGCTTCATCGGATTTGCAATCGGCGGCGCACTTATCGTCAATATTCAGGACTACTTTCCACGACGTGTGGTGCTGGAGCCGGATAATGTTGTCATTCTGGGAGCCATTGTCTTCGTAGTATGTCTTCTATCGAGCGTCCTTGGCGTCCGCGCCGCGCTCAGGGTCGATCCGGCGACCGCGCTTGGGGGCTGAGATGCAAACCACAAGCTCTGGCGCGCCGCTTGTTCGGCTGGATCGCATCTCAAAACACTTCGGCGAGGGAGAAACCCGCGTCGATGCAGTGCGCGATGTTTCGCTAGAGGTTTACCCCCGACAGGTCGTAGCGCTGCTCGGCCCCTCCGGTTCCGGCAAGACCACCCTCCTTAACATCATCGGCTGCATTTTGGATCCGTCCTCGGGGTGCATGGAGCTCGACGGCGAACTGGTCGTCCGCGATGGCCGCTGGCTTCGGGGTGATTTGCGGCGTCTCAGGCTCGACAAGATCGGGTTCATCTTCCAGTTCCACAACCTGCTGCCGTTCCTCGATGTGACCGATAACGTGGCGATCGTGTTGCAATTGGCCGGCGTCGACATTGCCAATGCGCGCAAGCGGGCCGTGGAGCTGCTCGATTATCTCGAGATCGGCCACCGCGCAAAAGCGATGCCGGCTAAGCTCTCCGGTGGCGAAGCGCAGCGTGTGGCCATCGCGCGCGCGCTAGCGAACAGCCCTCGCATCATTCTCGCGGACGAACCAACGGCCGCCCTCGACTCCAAGCGCGCCGGCATCGTCATGGACCTCCTGCGCAAGCTCGCGGTCGAGCATGACGCCGCGATCATCGCCGTGACGCATGACGAGAAGATTTTCGATCGCTTCGATCACATCCACCAGCTACGGGACGGCAGGCTTTTCGGGATGCGCGACGAGCAAATCGACGTCTCAAGAGTGTACTCGCCTTTGTGAGAGGCTGAGCTCTTTTGTCTCAAGCGGAGCATCCAAAACAACAACGCGTGTCGAAGCTACGATGACACCCATCATGGTGCGTGCGTAGTAAAATACTGGAAGGGCCTTCTCGTTGGCGATGCGATACGGGCGCCATTTTCGAGCCCCGCCATTTCATCGGTCCTGTTCCTGTTAACACGGATTTGTTACGCACTGCGGAAACAACCTGCCGTGGACGAAAATAGCCAGCCTTGCTAAGATGGCTCAACCTATCTTTCATCAGGCTCGACGCCTGAGCCGCCTCGGTCATCGTCAGCCATTCTGAAGATTATAGGCTTGGATACCGCGCGCGACGAACGGGAGCGCACTTGAGGTTTGCCCTTGCTGGAGGGATACCATTCGATTGAGCGCCCCGGCGAAACGTTCGTCTGACCAGCGCCCAACCCAGTCCCTTATAATCGCCAAGGTGTTCCTGTTCATGAGATAAGCCCTCTGAGTGAGTTTTGATGAGGTCTGAGATTTCGAAG
>JALHNR010000217.1 GCA_022843525.1 Methylocystis sp.
CCTCTGCTCAATGACGCTCACCGATGCAAGTCGCGCCGCTTTGACATTCATCGCCGCTGATAGAGCGCCGCCGCGACGGGGCTCGACCAATCGCCGGAAGCGCGACAGGGGCGAAGGGAGGATCGTTCCATGACCGACGCCAGCGTACCACAGAATGTCGCGCCGCCGCCGGCGGAAGTGCCGGACGTCGAACTCTATCACGCGCACAGCTGGCTCACGAAATATGTGTTCAGCCAGGACGCCAAGGTCATCGCCATTCAATACGCCGGCACGGCCATCACCGTCGGCATTTTGGCCCTGGTGCTGTCATGGGTGATTCGCCTGCAGCTCGCCTTTCCAGGGGCGATCCCGTTCATTGACGCCAATGTCTATTACCAGTCCGTGACCATGCATGGCATGATCATGGTCGTCTACATGCTCACCGCCATCTTTCTCGGCGGCTTCGGCAACTATCTCATTCCGCTGATGGTTGGCGCGAGGGACATGGTGTTCCCTTACGTCAACATGCTCAGCTACTGGGTCTATCTGATCGCGACCCTCGTTCTCGTCTCGAGCTATTTTTTCCCGGGCGGGCCGACCGGCGCCGGCTGGACGCTTTATCCGCCGCAATCGATCCTGACGGGCACCCCGGGGCACGAATACGGCATCATCCTGATGCTCGTCTCGTTGATCCTCTTCATCGTCGGCTTCACGATGGGCGGATTGAACTACGTGGTGACGGTGCTGCAGGGGCGCACCCGAGGCATGACGCTGATGCGCATGCCGCTGACGGTTTGGGGGATCTTCTCCGCCGCGGTCATGGCGCTTCTCGCCTTTCCCGGCCTTTTCGTCGCCTGCGTCATGCTGCTCCTCGACCGCACGCTCGGCACGAGCTTCTTCATGCCGTCGCTCGTCGAACTCGGCGAGCGCAAGGACTATGTCGGCGGCAGCCCGATCCTGTTCCAGCACCTGTTCTGGTTCTTCGGCCATCCTGAGGTCTATATCGTCGCGCTGCCGGCCTTCGGCATCGTTTCCGATCTGATCAGCGTGCATGCGCGCAAGAACATCTTCGGCTACAGAATGATGGTCTGGGCCATCATCGCCATCGGCGTGCTCAGCATGGTGGTTTGGGGCCACCATATGTATATCAGCGGCATGGACCCGTGGTTCGGGTTCTTCTTCGCGGTGACGACGCTCGCGATCGCGGTGCCGACGGCGCTGAAGGTGTATAATTGGGTGCTGACCCTCTGGCACGCCGACATCCACTTCACAACCCCGATGCTGTTCGCGCTGGGGTTCCTCGTCACCTTCGTCAACGGCGGCATCACCGGCCTCTATCTCGGCAATGTCATCGTCGACGTGCCGCTGTCGGCGACGCTGTTCGTCGTCGCCCATTTCCACATGGTGATGGGCATCGCGCCGGTGCTCGTCATCTTCGGCGCCATCTATCATTGGTATCCGAAGATCACTGGCCGCATGATGGACGAGCGGCTCGGCAAGATTCACTTCTGGATCACCTTCCTTGGCGCCTATGCGATCTTCTTTCCGATGCACTATCTGGGCGTGCTCGGGATGCCGCGGCGCTTTTACGAGATGGGCGAAACCGCCTTCGTTCCCGCGTCGGCCGCCACGCTCAACATTGTCATCACGGTCATCGCGTTGGCGGTCGGCTTCGCGCAGTCGATCTTCTTCTACAATCTGTTCAAGAGCCTGAAATACGGCGCCCACGCCGGCGGCAATCCCTGGCGCGCCGCTTCGCTCGAATGGCAGACTCCGGAGACGCCCCCGGGACACGGCAATTGGGGTGAGCATCTTCCGGTGGTTTATCGCTGGCCTTACGCCTATAGCGTGCCCGGCGCGCCAGAGGATTATCTGCCGCAGAACGCGCCGCCGGTCAGAGGAGAGCGTTCGCCATGAGCGTGATGGGGCTCTTCTTTATCTTCATCGCCACCGTCGCCATCATGTGGTTGGTGCGCCAGGGGGTGATGGAGTCGCCTTGGCTCGAGGAAGGCGAGGTTGCGCATTATCGTCGCGCCGGCGGCGCAGAGCCGCCGACAGCCGGGAGAGTGGGGCTCGCGGTCTTTCTCGCTGTCGCCGGCTGTCTGTTCTCTCTGCTCGCCGCCGCCTTTTTCATGCGCGGCGACGCGCCCGACTGGCAGATGCCGCCGATCCCCGGCGTTCTCTGGGTCAACACTTTTCTTCTCGCCGCCAGCAGCGTCGCCCTGCAGGTTGCGGTCTTCGCCGCCCGGCGCGCCGACGCCGAGCGGGTCAAGACGGCGCTGCTTGTCGGAGCCGTAACCGCGGCTCTTTTCCTGATCGGCCAGATCTGGGCGTGGCGCGAACTTCTCGATTTGCGGTTCTTCGCCTCGAGCAACGCCGCCAACGCTTTCTTCTATCTGCTGACGGGCGTGCATGCGCTGCATCTCATTGGCGGTCTGGTGGCGCTTGCGCGAACCACCGACAAGGTGCGCGGCGCCGAGCGAGTCACCAAGGCGCTGACGACGAGCGTCGAGCTCTGCGCCATCTATTGGCATTTTCTGCTGTTCGTCTGGTTGCTGATGTTCGCCATGCTGATCGGCTGGGCCGATGGTTTCGGCGCCATCTGCCGGCGTCTGCTTTCGTAAAGGGAACGCGCTATGACGGCGGAGCCTGTCACGACTGAACATGTAACGACTGAGCCCAATCTGCGGAGCAGCCTGCTCGGCATGGTCTCGGACTGGTCCTCGGATCAGCGCTCTTTCAAGAGCGCGTCCTGGGGCAAGGCGATGATGTGGATCTTCCTCGTCAGTGACACCTTCGTCTTCAGCTGCTTTCTGATTTCCTACATGACGGTGCGCATGTCCACGACGGTGGAATGGCCGCACCCGAGCGAAATCTTCGCGCTCGAGATCGGCGGCAAGAAAATCCCGCTCATCCTCATCGCCATCATGACGTTCGATCTCATCACGAGCTCGGGCACCATGGCGATGGCCGTCAACTTCGCCTATGCGCGCGAGCGCAGGAAGGCCGCGATTTTGATGCTGGTGACGGCGTTCTTTGGCGCCGCCTTCGTCGGCATGCAGGCCTTCGAATGGACCAAGCTCATTCACGAAGGCGTGCGGCCGTGGGGCAATCCCTTCGGCGCGGCGCAGTTCGGCTCGAGCTTCTTCATGATCACCGGTTTTCACGGTTTCCACGTGTCGATCGGCGTGATTTTCCTGCTCATCATCGCGCGCGCCGTCTGGCGCGGCGATTATGACGTCGGACGGCGCGGTTTTTTCACGAGCCGCAAGGGTCGATACGAGATCGTCGAGATCATGGGCCTATATTGGCACTTTGTGGATCTCGTATGGGTCTTCATCTTCGCATTTTTCTATCTGTGGTGACGTCTCCGACGGGGGAACTGATGACGGCGACGACGGAAAATACGACGCACAGCCATGTCCCTGTCGCGCAAGCGGCGCAGCCCGCGGCGCAGGCGCATGGCCAACAGCATCCGATCAAGCTCTACCTTCTGGTATGGGGGCTGCTCTTCGTTCTGAGCGCCTGCTCCTATCTCGTCGATTATTTCGACTTTCAGGGCTATTTGCGCTGGTTCCTGATCATCGTGTTCATGCTGCTGAAGGCCGGGCTCATCGTCGCCGTCTTCATGCACATGGCCTGGGAGCGGCTGGCGCTGGTCGTCGCGATTCTGGCGCCGCCGATGGCGGTTCTCGTGCTGATGGCGATGATGGCGTGGGAAGGCGACTACACCAATTATCTGCGCGTGATCTTTTTCGGCGCGTAATGCGGGCTCGCCCGCTCCGCCTGAAATGAATCGCGCTGATCTCGGGCCGTCGGAGAAATCGCGAATGCGAAGGGACGATCAGCGCGTCGCCAATAAGGCGATCCTCATCGTCCTCTCGGCGCTCTGCCTCGTCATGATCATTTTTCTCGGCGCCTGGACGCTGGTCGCGCATCTGCAATAGCGTGGCTTCCGGCTATTCCTCGAGCGCGCCCTCCTCATTGACCGCATGCGCCAGGCCGGCCGTCGTCACCAGCCCCGCGACGCTGACGGCGACCATGAGCGCGACGACGCCCGTGAGTCCCCAGCCAGCCTGCAGTTGCGGCACCACGAATGTGCCGAAAGTGGCGCCGACCTTGGCGCTCGCCGCCGCGAAGCCGCTGGCCGAGGCGCGGATCGCCGTCGGGAAAAGCGTCGCCGCCAGGGTGAACGTCGTGGCGTTGGGTCCGGCGTTCATCGCGAAATTGAACAGCATGAAGCCGCCGATGACGAAAGCGAGATGCGCATTCGCGCCATTGTCCGACATCGCGGCGAAGAGCAACAGCAGCATGCCGAGCCCCATGCCGCTAAATCCTGCGACCTGCATGGTGATCCGGCCAAAGCGCGGAACGGCCCAGAGGCTCGCCACAAAGCCGATGATGAGAAAAGCGTCGACGATGGCGCTGCCTTCGGCGTCGGCGAAATCGGCCGCGATCGAGCCCGCGTCGGCCGCGCCGAGATGCATGGCGCCGAGGATGACGGGGGTGAAGAGGCCGACGCCGTAGGTCGCGACGTCCATCAGCATCCACGGCAAGGAGATGAGCATCGTGCGGGCGCGAAAGGCTTCGCTGAACAGCGCTGAATAGCCGATGTCCTGCCTGTGCGGCGTAGAGATGGGTCGGGCGTCCGCGAAAGCGACCGCTTCCGCACGAAGGCTCACAGGCTTCTCGCCGAACTCGACCGATAATGTCCTGAGCAGCGCCGTCGCCTCGCCGATGCGTCCCTTCGTGACCAGCCAGCGCACGCTCTCCGGCGCCCATATGCGCGCGGCCAGGAATAGCAACGCGATGGCGCCGCCGGCGCCGAACAGCAGCCGCCAGTCTTCCGTCGAGGGGCGCAGCTTCAATATGGCGAGGCCGGCGAGAGCCGCCGCCGCCATGCCGACCGACTGCAGGGCGATCGTCGCGACGGTCATTCTGTTGCGTGTCGCGCGCGGCATGAGCTCCGACACATAGGCGCCGCTCGTCGGAAAATCGATGCCGACGCCAACGCCAAGCAGGAATTGCGACAGCAGGATGACGCGGGCGTTTGGCGCCGCCGCGCCGATAAAGCATGCGAGCGCGATGATCGCCATGTCGGCGATGAAGACGCGCTTGCGGCCGAATCTGTCCGCACCGATGCCGCCGAGCGCCGACCCCGCGACCGCGCCGAGCACCAGCGCCGATCCAATCAGGCCGACGAAAACCGGACTGATCGGAAAGTCGCGCTTCAGCAGCGGCAGCGCGACGCCCAATCCGGACACCGAGAAGCCGTCCAAAAACGCGCCGCCGCTCGCTGCGAGCCAATAGGCGTAATGACGCCATGTCATCGGCGCGTCGTCGAGCGCGGAAAAGAACGAGGCGGCGTTCACTGGCGACGCCGTCACCGAGCCTTGCTCCGTTCCTCTTCGTTCTTTGCCTGTTGATAAAGCTTGCGGATTTCGTCGATGTCGACGGAGGGCTTCGGCAGCTTCAGATTAAGATCGTCGAGCGTATCGGCGATGATGCTGGAAACCGCGAGATTGCGAAACCATTTGTGGTTTGCCGGGATGACGAACCAGGGCGCATGTTCGGTCGAGCAGCGCGACAGGGCCGCCTCGAAGGCCTTGATGTAGTCGTCCCATTTTTCGCGCTCGGAATAGTCGCTGGCGCTAATCTTCCATTGGTTCGCCGGATCGTCGAGCCGCGCCTTGAAACGCTTGAGCTGTTCTTCTTTGGAGATGTAGAGAAAGAATTTCAGAATGGTCGTCTTGTTCTCGACGGCGAGGAGCTTTTCCCACTCATTGATGAAGTCGTAGCGCGGCTTCCATACCTCTTTCGGCGCGAGCTTATGCACGCGCACGACGAGCACGTCTTCGTAATGCGAGCGATTGAAGATCGAAACGTAGCCGCGACGCGGCGCATGCGGATGGACGCGCCATAGGAAATCGTGCGCCTGTTCCTCAGGGGTCGGCTGCTTGAATCCCGTCACTTGCACGCCCTGCGGGTCCATGGCGCTGATGACATGCCAGCAGGTGCCGTCCTTGCCGGCGCTGTCGATGCCCTGCAAGACGATCAGCAGAGAATGCGTGCGGTCGGCGTAAAGTTTGCGCTGCAGCTCGGTGATGCGCGTGAGATTGCGCTGTAATTCCTGCGCCGTTTGGGCGTCGTTCGCATAGTCGCCGTGAAAATCGGGATCGAGTGATCCGAGATCGACGTCCGAGCCGGGCGCGACGCGGAACTTTTTGACGAATTTCATGTGCTCCGCCTCCTTCGACCTGTCGCTCCCGTTCAACCGGCGAGAGCGACGCGGCGGGCGATCAGGTGCTTGTCGCGCCGCCCAGCCAAACGCCAGTAGATAAACTTCACAATCTCGGCCGCGACGACCCAGAGCAGACAGTAAAGCCACACGCCGACGATCGCCGCGCCGGGAACGGCGTCGACGCCGACTCCATAAAGGCACAGCAACACGGCGACGACCTGCGTCGCCGCGATCGCCCAGAAGAGTCTGGCGCTCGGGTAGGGCGGCGAAAAAATCGCGTTTTTGGTGCGCACGCTGAACAGCAGCAGATGGCCGCCGACGGCGAGTTGGAGAAACAGCAGAGTCTGGAGCTGGCCGGGATCGATCGGGATCATCGTCTGCAGCGAATCGTCGAGCGTCCAGCGCATGCCGATCAGCAAAAACCCAAAAGTCTCGGCGACCGCG
The DNA here is from genome assembly GCA_022843525.1 of Methylocystis sp. GTDB lineage: Bacteria > Pseudomonadota > Alphaproteobacteria > Rhizobiales > Beijerinckiaceae > Methylocystis. The sequence goes on from JALHNR010000217.1 coordinate 6,665, forward strand.
ATCAGTCCCATCAGCGAAGCGAAAATGAAGATGCGGTGCATGTCCCATCTCACCGGCTGCGGCGCGACGGGGACATTGTCGTAGGCGATCGTCATGATCGGGATGTCGTCGAGGAGCGCGAGCGCGACGATCATGATGGCGGTGAGCGGCTGAAAGTCGAAAAACACGATCGACGCGACGACGACGATCATGATGTCGAGCGTCATCGCGATCCGATAGTAAATGTAGCTCTCGATGCGCTGGAAGATCTGACGCGAAACGCGGATCGCGTTGACGATGGTCGAAAGCCCGGGCGCCGTGAGGATCAACGCGGCGGCGCTTCGCGCCGCATCGGTCGCGCCGCTGACGGCGATGCCGCAATCGGCTTGTTTCAGGGCCGGCGCGTCGTTTACGCCGTCGCCGGTCATCGCGACGATATGGCCGACCGACTGAAGCGCCTTGACGATTTCATATTTGTGTTCCGGGAACACTCTGCCGAATCCGTCGGCCCGCTCCACCGCGTCGACGACGCTGCGCGGCAGGGCGCCCGCCTTGACGTCGCCTTTGAAGACATCGCTCGCGACGAGCAGATGCGAACCCATGCCGAGCTGGGCGGCGATCTCATCGCCGATGGCGACGTCATCGCCGGTCACCATCTTGACTTGCAGGCCGAGCCCGCGCGCCTCGGCGATTGTCGCCTTGGCGTCGCCGCGCGGCGGGTCCATCAGCGAGATGAGTCCAACCAGTTGCCACCGCGCGCCGTCTTCCGACATGGCGACGCCCAGCGCACGCTGGCCTTTGACGGCGAGCGCAGCCACCTCGTTCTGATAGCGCTGCAACGTCTGCGAGTCGGGCCGCACCAGCGCGGATATCGCCTGCGGCGCGCCCTTGGCGTAATGGCGAACGCCGCCAGAGCCGTCCGCGACTGTCGAGATGGTGCGTTTGCTGACGGG
>JALHNR010000218.1 GCA_022843525.1 Methylocystis sp.
GCCAGCCGATCCGCCTCGACGGGAAAGCCTGCGCGCGCCGCCGCCGCTTCGAGCCGGAAAGCGAGCGCAAAAACCTCCGCAAAAACCGCGAGAACGATGACAGCCAAAACAACAACGACAAAATCGAAATCGACCGCGAAGGAATCGACTGCGCAAGAAAAGACCGCCAAGACCCCGGCGCGCGCCACGGCGACGCGTCGAACGGCGGCGAGCCCTCGCAGCGTCACCCGCGCGCCCGCCGCTAAGCCGCCGGCCAAGTCGAGCGCCAAGACCGCGGTCGCAGGCAAGACCGCGACAAAGCGCGCCGTGGCCGCGAAGGCGGCCAAAACGGCGGTGGAAAAGGTGAGCGCCAGCGCGAAGACGCCGGCGGCAAACCCCATTACGGCCAGCAAGACCGCGGCGGCGAAGCCCGCTCAAGCGGCGACAGCGGCCAAGCAGTCGGCGGGTAAGCCCGTCGAGCAGCAGAAGCCGGCGGCGCCAGTCGCGCCTGCGGCGGCAAAGCCGCGTCCCGCGGTGGAAACGGAGTCGAAATTGGTGGAACAAATGGTCGCGGCGCCGCCCGTAGCTCCTTCTCAGGAGACCTCGGCGCCGGTTGAGCGCGGCATGCCCGGTCGTGCGCAGATGCCCGGCGCGCCGGCCAAGCCGAAGCCGACGACGCCGTCGGCCAAGCCCGGCTTCAAACTCAACGAATACATCGTCTACCCCGCGCATGGCGTCGGGCAGATCGTCGGCGTAGAAACGCAAGAGGTCGCGGGCTTCAGCCTGGAGCTCTTTGTCGTGAGCTTCATCAAGGACAAGATGACGCTCAAAGTGCCCACCAGCAAAGTCGTTAGCGTCGGCATGCGCAAGCTCGCCGAAACGGCCGTCGTTGAGCGGGCGCTGCAAACGCTGAGCGGCCGCGCCCGCGTCAAGCGCACCATGTGGTCGCGCCGCGCTCAAGAATATGAAGCGAAGATCAACTCGGGCGATCTCATCACCATCGCCGAGGTGGTCCGCGACCTGTACCGGTCCGACACGCAGCCCGAGCAGTCATATTCGGAGCGCCAGCTGTACGAGGCCGCCTTGGATCGCATGGCGCGTGAAGTCGCCGCCGTGCGCAAGCTCATCGATTCGGAATCGCTGAAGTTGATCGAGTCCTTTCTGCTGAAGGGCCCCCGCCGCGGGCCGAAGGCGGACGGAGATACGGGCGACGATGGCGGAGATGAGGCTGACGTGGACCGAGCCGCCTAGAGCGCTTCCCGGCCACATGGAATTCATGTGATAGATAGGAATCGCTCAAAACAAAATATTGGAGCGGGTTTTCGAAACCTACTCTCATCCGACAACAAAAACCCCGGAAGCGACTTCCGGGGTTTTTAGTTACACTCTTGCGGGCTCGTCGGACGTCGTCGTTTCTTGCATCCGCGACAGCGCGCGCCTCAACTTGATGAGCGCGCGACTTTCGATCTGCCGCACCCGCTCCTTGGAAATGCCAAGGCGATCGCCCAGCGTCTCAAGCGTCACCAGATTTTCCGCCAGCCGACGCTCGCGCACGATGCGCAACTCGCGCTCGGAGAGAATGGTCAGCGCATCCTTGAGCCAGCGCGCGCGCCGATCGGAATCCAGAGTCTCCTCGACGACTTCGTCGGGGAGCGGCTTCTCGTCGACGAGAAAATCCATCCTCTGCGCGGAGCCGGACGTATCGTCGTCGACGAGCTGGGCGTTCAGCGACACGTCGGAGCCTGATAGACGCGAATCCATCATCTCGACGTCAGCCCGCGAAACGCCGATCGCGTTTGCGATCGTCTGATAGGTGTCGACTGAACTCGCGTTGTGATTTTCGCGCGCCAACCGCGCACGCAAGCGACGCAAGTTGAAGAACAGCGCCTTTTGCGACGAACTCGTTCCGCCCCGCACGATTGACCAGTTGCGCAACACGTAATCCTGGATCGACGCTCTGATCCACCATGTCGCATAGGTGGAGAATCGTACGTCTCGCTCCGGCGCGAACCGCGCTGCGGCCTCCAAGAGTCCGACGTGGCCTTCCTGCACGAGATCCGAGAGCGGCAATCCATAATGTCTAAACTTCGCCGACAGCGCGATGACGAGGCGCATATGCGCGGCGGCGAGCTTATGAAGCGCTGTGGAGTCGCCCCGCTCACGCCATGCGATGGCGAGTTGCTTTTCTTCCTCGCGTTCCAGAAAGGGCGCCTCGGCCGCAGCCTTAATTAATTCGCGCCCCAGTCCAGGCATATAAGCCATGACGCCCTCCATACGCGGCGATCCGCCACTAATGGTGGGAGTCCGCGCGCCAAGATTTGCCTTGTTGGGATAACCGCCAGGCGCGGCAGTTGTTCCCAAAGCGAGCAAATACCGGCCGTCACTCGGTTACGATTTTGTAATGTTCGCCGGCGGCAAGGGCGTCGCCGGCGGACAGCCCGTTGAGAAGCATGAAATGTTCGACGGGCCTGTTAGGAACCACCATCCGTGCGGCCATCGATTCGATCGTGTCGCCAGGTGCGGCGACGGCGATCGCAATCCTCAAGGGTCGCGCGTCAGTGGTTTCATCGGGGCCGAGCCGGCGGAAAGATCTGATCGACTCCATGAAGAGCGCATCGGCCTCGTCGCTCAGTTTGCGCGCTGCAAAAATCAGGCGGTAGAGAAACTCGCCCGACCGGATCACCGCCAGCCGGAAATTCCATTCCCCCGCCCGAGCGACGGCGATGACGGCGGGGAGCCCGTTGATGTCAATCTTGCGCACGGAGGAAGGAAGCAGGCCATCAACCCAGCCGGAGCCGACATAGGCTTCGAGATTCTCGTCCGACGGCAGGCGCACGCTGTCGAGCCGCAGGGCTTCATTGTCCGCTTCGCGCACACCGAACACCGCTTCGTTGGAATTTTCCAGAAGAAAGCCTTCAGGCGCGATGAAGGCGAAGCGCAGTCGCGGATGGGTGAATTTGCGGTCGCGAACGTAGCCTTCCATGGGATCGTCGCCGAACGCGACGCCCTTGATGGCCTCGAGATAGCCGCTGCGGTCGGCGACGCCGATCCCTGGCGCTCCGATTTGTCGCGCCGCAGCGACAGCCCTGGAGATGCGGTCGGGGGTGGAGGGATGGGTCGACATAATGTCGAAGTCGAGCGACTTCTTCTTGCCGTAGAGCGCCGCGCGCAAATCCGTGGACCGACCCAGCGCCGTCAGGAATCGCGAAGCGCCATACGGGTCGAAGCCGGCTCGGGCGATGACGCGGACGCCAGCGTAGTCGGCGTCGAGTTCCTGCTGACGCGAGAAGCTCGCGACGGAGAGCCGCTGACTGGAACGCACCTCGTCGCCTTTCTGGCGGTTCTGAATCACCGCCGCGGCTTGCGAGATGATCGCCGCCTCGCGCTCGCGTTCGGCGCGGAGAGCGCTGTGGCGCAAGGAGACATGGGCAATTTCATGCGCCATGACCGCCGCCGCCTCCGAAGCGTCGCCGGCAAGCGCCAGCAGTCCGCGCGTGACGTAAAGATTGCCGGAGGGCAGCGCAAAGGCGTTGACGACGGGGGTATTGAGAATTGTCACCTTGTAGGTTGGCTGGCCGGGCGTATCGCTGACGGTCGCCAGCTTGGCGAGAATGCGATCTAGGTAGTGCTCTGCGGCCGGGGCCTCATATTCGCCGCCGAATTGGGCGACGAGCTCCTTATGCTGAACCGTGCTGCGATTATCGGTTCGCGGTCCAGCCGGCCGCGTCGGAGGCAAGGGGGCGGTAAAGATCTGTCCTTGCCGCTCGAGCTCCGCGCAGCCCCCGATCGCGAAGCCGATGACAGCCAGCAGGGAGAGCGCCGCCCGCCTAATGAGAGGCGACGCCGTCAAGAAATTCGATCTCGGCTGGCGTAGCGATTTCGATGCGAGCCCCGGTCTCAATAAGCCCTCGTACGCGCGCTCGCCGCCCAACGAGCGAGCGGGGCTCGACTTGCCCGAATATAGCCAAATTGCGCCGCAGAATCACGACGGTAAAGCTATCGCGCCATTTGTCGCCAAAATTAAGGTAGAAAGCGCGCCGCGACTCGCCTACCGAGCGGATCGCGCCGACGACGACAATCATTCCCTTACGCCGCTGCAGATCGTCCACTGCGCCGATCGCGGACGCGTCGATCGGGCGGAACTCCGGTCGTGACCAAAGTCCGACGCCCGCATCGCGCGCCAGGGCTTCGGCGGCCAAATACGCCTTGGCGCAGGCGGCGGCGGTCGGATCCGGACGAAAGCGCGCCTCGCCAGCCGAGAGCAGCGCGGCCGCCACGGACGCAAGGGGCGCCGAAGTCCCTCCCTCGGCCGGGCTTGCGTAAATTCTCGCCGGCGTCCGGCCCCAGCGGTCCCCTGTCGAAGCAAATGCGCCCAGGAATATGTCTCGGCCGGAGAGCCACGACGACAGACGGCTGCGGATGGCGGCGCGCAGCTCCGCCATTTCCGGCGGCGGAAAGTCGAGCCCTGCGAGAGCAGCGCGGCGGCCGTCATCGAGCAGCAGTTCGAAATCCTCATCCACGGCGGCGACGGTCGCCGGAACGGCGCCCTCGAGCGAGCACTCGCCGATTTCCCCCGCTGGCGGAAGCGACTGGGCGCGTGACGGCCACGCCGCGGCCACAAGCGAGGCCATCGCCATTCTTTGGAGCCAAACGAGGCTGAATAATCCCATCGCCTAATTTTAGCCGAAAGGGCGCCTATGGTAAGGCGTTGTCACGCTGCGTCGAAGTGAGCGACGCCTTTAGCGGAAGTCCCGGCCTTCGCGACCATGTTCCCACGCTACGCCCTCCTCTTCACCCTACCCTTGTTCACGGCCGGCGCCGCCCAGGCGTTCGACGTCTATGGGGATGCTCGGCCTGACGCCGACATTCACCAAGCCCAGACCTACAATGTTCCGCCGTCGGATATCTATGAAGGTCCTGAGGCGGGACCGGGGCCGGACGCGGCGGCGGCGATGCGGGTCGATCGGCTAGAGCGCGAGCTACGCCGATTGACGGGACAAAATGAGGAGCTGCAGCACAGGGTGCTGCTTTTGGAAGAGCAGCTCCACGCCGCGAAGACCGAGCCCCGCTCAGAGGCTGCGCCACATGGACCCCCGACGCCGGCAAACATCGCGTCCACGGCGCCTGAGACGAGCGCCAAGGCCGGCAGCCGCGGCGACGCCTTCGATCCGGCGACGCAGCCGACTGCGCCAGGCGCGCCGCGGCCGCTCGGCACGACGGCTCCGTCAACGCCGCTCGAAAGCCCCTCGCGACCGTCGGGCTCGGTGACGATCGCTCCCGTGCGCGAAGCAGGCCAGCCGCTCGACATCGCCCACGGCCGCCTTGTCGGCGACCAGAGCGCGCCCGCGGAAATCGCCGCCGCGCCGCCTGTCGCGGGGCCCAAGGAGCAGTATGATGAGGCGGTAAGCGCGTTGCGCGCCGGTAAATATGAGGAAGCGGAGAAGTCTCTCTCGACGTTTCTATCGAAGAACGGCAAGAGCAAGCTCGCCGCGGCCGCGACGTTCAACCTGGGCGAGAGCTTCTTTTTGCGCGGACGGCACCGCGAGGCGGCTGAAAGATATTTGGAAATCTCGACGAAATACGGCGACTCGGCGCAGGCGCCGGAGGCGCTGTTGCGACTCGGCCAGTCGCTGAGCGCAATGGGCGCGAAGGAGCAGGCGTGCGCCTCCTATTCCGAGATCAACGTCAAATTCCCGAAGGCGGCGACGCGAATCCGCGAAGCTGCTCAACGCGAAAGCAAAAAGATTCAATGCTAGCCGCCCGCGCGGCGGTCGGCGCCCCTCCCTAGGCATGCCGCGCACGGAACCGGAAGACCGCGCCGCCATCGACGACGCCTGGCTCGAGAGCAGTCGTGAAAACGCGCTCGATCTCCTTGCGCCTTACCCTTCCTTGCTGCTCGCGGTATCGGGAGGGCCGGACTCCGTCGCCTTGATGCTGCTTTGCGCGCAATGGTCCTTCCGCGCGTCGCGCCACATCGCCGTGGCCACAGTCGATCACCGCTTGCGCAAAGAGGCGCGCGTGGAGGCTGAAGAGGTCGGCAATTGGGCGCGCGCTCTTGGCTACGCGCATCATTTATTAACGTGGGAGGAAGAAAAGCCCTCGACGCGCCTGCAGGAGCGCGCGCGGCGAGCGCGTTACGCGCTGCTCAGCGCCTGCGCGCGGCGCATCGGCGCATCCGCCATCGTGCTTGCGCATCACTCGGAAGACCAGGCCGAAACAATCCTGTTTCGTCTCACGCGCGGCTCCGGCGTCGCAGGTCTCGCCGGCATGGCGCGAATCGCACGCCACGAAGACATCGCGTTGCTACGGCCGCTGCTCGACTTTCGCAAAGAGGAGTTGGAGGCGGTCTGCGCGCGCGCAGGACAACCCTTCTTTCGCGACCCGTCCAATGAAGACGAAAGCTTCACGCGCGTGCGCCTGCGCAGGCTGGCGCCCATGCTCGCCGCGCAGGGACTCAGTCGAGACGCGCTCCTGCGGCTTGGATCGCGTGCGGCGCGCGCCGACGCCGCGTTGGCGCATTGCGCCGCCGAAATGCTGGCGCGCGCGCTGCAGCGGAACGAAGCGTCATGTATTGAGCTCGACGCTGCGACGCTGTGCGAGGCGCCGCTCGAAATTCTCCAACGCGTGCTCGCGAATGCGATTCAGCGTCTGGCGCCGGCGACTGTGCTTCGCCTCGAACGCTTGGAGCGCGCCAGCGCCCGAGTCGCCACCGCGCTGACCGCGCGTGGATCGGTCCGAATGACGCTTGCCGACATCTCTATTGAAGCCAATAGCGGACGAATTCGGCTGCGTCCGGCGCCGCCTCGCCGCTCAAGCTTGACTTAGCAAATTTGGCTTTCGCGGGACCAACTTGTCTGAAACGGCCAAGTCGCCCCGCAGCGAAGCCTGGATTCACGGGCTTTTCCGAGACTTGGCAACGCGACCAGGTGCGCCTAAATTAAGCACATGACCGGAGCGCTTCGGGGGATAAGCCCGACCGAGCGGCTCCCGACAGGCTTCCCACATGAACCCACACTTCAGAAACCTCGCGCTCTGGGCAATCATCGGGTTGCTCGTGGTTGCGCTTGTCATGCTATTTCAGCAGCCTGGCCAACGCACGCCGATCCGCGACATTTCATACAGCGAACTGCTGACGCAGATCGACCAGGGCCGCGTCCACGACGTGACGATCGCTGGCAACGAGATTGTCGGCCACTTCAACGACAATCGGCCGTTTACGACCTATGCGCCGGACGACGCCAATCTCGTGCCGCGCCTGCAAGCGAAGAACGTCTCAATCAGCGCCAAGCCAAATGAAGGCGGCAGCTTCTTGATGACGCTGCTTCTCAACGCGCTGCCGCTCGTCGCATTCCTCGCGGTCTGGATTTTCCTTTCCCGGCAAATGCAGGGCGGCGCAGGCCGCGCGATGGGCTTTGGCAAATCGAAAGCGAAGCTACTGACGGAGACGCAAGGGCGCGTCACCTTCGAAGACGTCGCCGGCGTCGACGAAGCCAAGGAGGATCTGCAGGAGATCGTCGAATTCCTGCGCGATCCGCAGAAGTTCCAGCGGCTCGGCGGGCGCATTCCGCGCGGCGTGCTGCTGGTCGG
>JALHNR010000219.1 GCA_022843525.1 Methylocystis sp.
CGATCACCTTGCGCACGCGCGAGACGCGGCGTTCCGCATTGGTGAATGTGCCGTCCTTCTCCAGCGACGATGAGCCGGGGAAGAAAATATGGGCGTATTTCGACGTCTCATTGAGGAACAGATCATGGAGCACGACGCATTCCATGTTCTTCATCGCGGCGATGACATGATGCTGGTTCGGATCGCTCTGCACCGGGTCTTCGCCCATGATGTACATGCCCTTGAATGACCCAGCCACGGCGGCGTCGAGCATGTTGGGCAGGCGCAGGCCGGGTTCCGCGTCGAGCGGCACGCCCCATTCGGCCTCGAAGCTCGAACGGGTCTCATCGTCAGTGACGAAGCGGTAACCGCTGAACACATGCGGCCAGCTGCCGAGACAGCTGCCGCCCTGCACATTGCCCTGGCCGCGCAGCGGATTGACGCCAACGCCCTCGCGCCCGAGCATGCCGCAGGAGAGGCCGAGATTGCCGAGGCACATCACGCCGGTCGAGCCCTGCGAATGTTCCGTCACGCCGAGACCGTAATAGATGGCGCTGTTGGGGCCGCCGGCATACATCCGCGCCGCTTTGCGGATGTCGTCCGGATCAACGCCGGCGAGCGGGCCGATGACTTCCGGCGCATATTTGTCGGAGCCGACGAGCGCTTTCCAGTTCTCGAACTCGTTCACTTCGCAGCGCGCGTGGACGAAAGCTTCGTTGTAGAGCTTCTCGCGCACCACGACATGCGCGATGCTGTCGAGAATCGCGACATTGGTGCCGGGTCGGATCGCGAGATGCACATCCGCCTTGCAATGCGCGGACTCCACCGTCTCGGTCTTGCGCGGGTCGATGACGATGAGCTTCGCGCCCTGGCGGATGCGCCGCTTCATCAGCGAGCCGAAGACTGGATGGCCCTCAGTCGGATTGGCCCCGACGACCATGATGACGTCGGCCTGAAGGATAGAATCGAAGTGCTGGCTCGCAGCGCCCGCGCCGATGGTGTTGGTCAGACCGAACTGCGTCGGCGAGTGGCAGATGCGGGCGCAATTGTCGATATTGTTGTTGCCGAGCACCGCGCGCGCGAATTTCTGCGTGAGGAAGATTTCCTCATTCGTGCAGCGCGAACTGGAAACGGCGCCGACCGACTTCACCCCATATTTGGCCTGGATTCGCTTGAATTCGCTCGCCGCGTAGTCGAACGCCTCCTGCCAGCTCACGGGCTTCCACGGATCGTCGATCGAGGCGCGGATCAGCGGCGTACGCACCCGGTCAGGCGCATTGTAATAGTCATAGGCGAAGCGGCCCTTGATGCAGCTGTGGCCATGGTTGGCCTTGCCTTCCTTCCAGGGAGTCATGCGCACGATCTTGCCTCCGCGCGTCTCGGCCTTGAAGCCGCAGCCGACGCCGCAATAGGCGCAGGTCGTGACGACCGATTTCTCAGGCTTCAGCGGGTTCGGCATGTTTGTACTCTCCCTCAAAGAGGCTTTTCTCGACCAGCGCATGGCTCGGGCAGGCCTGCACGCAGGCGCCGCAACTCACGCATTCCGATTCGAAGAACGGCTGATCCTGGCTTGCGACGACTTTGGATTCGAAGCTTCTGCCGGCGATCGTGATCGCGAAGGTCCCCTGCACCTCGGCGCAGGCGCGCACACATCGGCTGCAGACGATGCACTTGGCCGGATCGAACAGGAAGTAGGGGTTGGAGGCGTCGACGGGCGCGTCGAAGTGATTGGCGCCGCCCTTGCCGTACGGATGGGATGCGACCCCTTCGGCCTTCAGCGTTTCGTGGAGTTCGCTCCACCCCTCAACCATCTCGCTTTCGGGGAAGTCGGAAAGGTAGAGCTCCAGAACGCCCTTGCGCAGGCGCTGCAGCTTTTCGGTCTGGGTCTTGACCTTCATGCCCTCGACGACCGGCGTGGTGCAGCTAGCCGGGAACCCGCTGCGGCCTTCGATCTCTACGAGACAGACGCGACAGCTGCCAAAGGGCTCGAGCATATCGGTGGCGCAGAGCTTAGGGATGGCGCGGCCCGCTTTCGCGGCGGCAAGCATGATTGAACTGCCGGCAGGAACCGTGACGGTCACGTCGTCGACGTCAAGCGTTACGGGCGATCCATCTCGTGGCGGGGTGCCAAAATCAAGCTCGTCTTTCAGTTCGCGCAGTTCTGACCACATTCGCTGCCTCGCCAATCCAAAGCTGCCTTTTCTTGTTGCTTCAAGAGGTCACAACCCACTTCAAGAGTGGGACTTTCCTTCCCTCTTGCAGTTTCTCGGTCTGTGACGAACTCAACGACCCAACATGGCTCAACCGATGGCACGGTCGCGGAGCGCAGCGTTATTTACGCTTTCGGTGGCGCCAAGCATGGCGTCATGTCCCGAGACGTTCGACGACGCGGTCGGGGTCGTGAAGGCGAGACTCAATTGCCCGCAATATCCCAACGGCGCTATATTTATCCGAATGCGAATATCTCTCAATTTCAATTTATCGAATAGTTCGTTCTATTACGGCAAATCGCTAGCGACCTCCCGATTTCACCGAAAATTATAACGTTCTGGCGACTCTGGTTGGACGAACTAACGGGGCCGACATGACGTTCGCCAGAAGCGAGCGAGGCGGGCAATGGCGCCGGTATGGACAGAGCATCATAGCGGCATAGCGTAAGTGAATTGCCCATCTTCATCGACGGGGCGCGCCGATATGTTCTTCATTCCAAGGAGTATTGAGTGGCTCCGATGAGCCAAACAAGTTCCTTCGCCGTCTGAGCGCATGACAAACAGCCGTGGAAGACCAGGACGAAGAGAACCGAGAAGCTGAGCGCCCGATATCGGCGCGTTCTATGCGCCTAAAAACCACTTCAAAATCTGACGCTTGTCTCAAGAATCGTATAGGCTCCCTGGCCGCTAGACTGATCACGAACATAGCCGCCTGCAAGACTCGCGTAGAAGGGTCCAATCTCCATGAGCGTAATATGCGCTCCAAACATTGGCTGAAGTTCGCCCTTATAGGTATTGAGCGCCGTGTGCGGCCCGAAAAATAATTTTCCTTTCAAGGAAACGGGAAGCGAGTCGTTGAATGGAAATAAGACGCCCGGCTTTACTTCGAAATATCCCCAACGAAATGCTGTCGTATAGATGGACGATGCGAAGAGCATCAGATGATCATTCGGCGTGACCCTTAACTCCAGACTTCCTAGAACGCCAAATGCGGTTGCGGCGAAATCGCTTACGTCGGCTGGCGGAATGCGCAGCGCAGGACTCCGCATATTCGCGCCGAGGTAACCTTGTGAGGTTATTCCCACCCCGAGAAATCCGCTCACCTCCCATTTCTTGTCGATGAACGCGTACCCGATCTGTGCGCCGACAAAACCATCTGACCCGCAGTATTTGCCTACCGTGCCGATATGGGGAAGCGCGATGTCATCCACCTCCATTGCAGAGGCTATGACATTCTCTGCATCGCTCCCCTTCACATCCTGAGCATATCCGCCGAAGCCCCCGGTTGCGCGAAGACGCCAGCCCGACTCTTCAAGAGAAGATTCGATGGCGGCCGTTGCAGTGAGCCACTCGTACCATGATCGTCGAGTCGTCGCCCATGACCAAGAGTAGAACTCAACGCGGGGCGGCGGCCTCAACGGCTGGGCGATCGCGCTTCTCGGAGTTTCTTGCTCGGCAAGGTTCGATACATCTACCGCTTCCGGCGACATTAATAGTGAACAGATTGCAGCAACGCCGCTCGCGCAATTCATCCCTATGCTCCGGGCTTGCGCTAAGCGTAGCCTCGATCCGGGGATTTTCCGGGCGATTTCAGGAAAGAAGGGATAATTTCCGTTCGCGTGCTTTTTGCGCCACACATAGACGTCGCGAAGCCGGCGTATAGAGGACGGGCGAGCGACCGAACCAGTCGGTCTTGGCTCATCCGCGGACGCCTGACTCTTTCTCTAATGCGCGCGGTCGCTTATGATCTGTATTCCAGCAGAGCGGGTCCGAGATGAAGATCAATTTTCTGACCAAGAGCATCGATCAGAACGACTTCGCCTCTCGAACAGCCATCGTGGCTATGGTCGCAGCGACGACCATGGCGGTCGCATTCGTCCTTTGGCAGCTGACGGATCTTCTCCCGGCGGTTTTCGCGACGATTCTCATCGCGCTCGCTTGGCGTGGCGTCGCCGCGCGAGTTTCCGCGCTTCTCGGTCTGTCGCAAGGCATGTCGCTTGGATTGGTCGCGCTCGGCACGCTCGTTGCGGTCGTCGTGGCGTTGATGCTGTTCGGCGGTCAGCTCGTGCGTCAATATGACGAGGTCGCTCTCGACATTCCCGCTGCGATCGCCATGCTTGAGCGCTTGGTGGAAGAGCACCCGTGGGGTCGTTTCGTCGAAAAATTCGTGGTGCACGTCGACTTTTCCAAAATGACGACCCCGGTCGCCCAACACTTCGGCGCTCTCCTCGGTTCTGTTGGCAGTGGCCTCGGCTATAGCATTTTCACGATCATAGGCGCCGCATATCTTGCCGCCGATCCAGAGAGGTACGCCGCTGGCGTAATCGCCTTGACGCCTGCGTCGCGGCGCACCGACATGGCGCTGTTTTTGGACCGGTCAAGCGCCGTCTTGCGGCAATGGCTTTTCATCCAACTCTATGTCGTCGCCATGAATGCGCTTTTCGCAGGAGCGGCCCTCTGGACCTTCGGGGTTCCAGCGCCATTGGCGCTCGCGACAATTAGCGGCGCATTGGCGTTCGTTCCCTATTTCGGGTCGATCATCGCGATGATCATCGGGGTGCTGGTCGCGTTGCCGCACGGACTGGACAACGCCGCCCTTGCGGCGCTTGCGATCGGATCCGCCAGTTTCATCGAAGGCTATCTGATCACGCCCTATCTACAGAGCCGTTCACTTATGGTGCCGCCGGTCGTGCTGCTTTTCTGCATGCTTGCCTTCGGCTCGCTCTTCGGGACGATGGGCGTGGTGTTGGCGGTGCCCGCGACGGTCGTCCTGTCGGTGGCATATGGCGTCTTCGCCGAAAATCGATAGTAGGACGGACTTTTATTGATGTCGGGGATGCCGAGCGATGCGCGCATGACAAAGTCGGTCGACAACGTCGCGCGCGCCGCGCTTTATTAAAATCCGCGCGCGGGCATTGAGCCAATTCTATTGTTTAACCTCTGGAGCTGTCTGCGTGGGACCAGTGCGTCGCACGCGGGCGACGCGCCTATGACGGCGTGACCCTCTCGTTGAACTTCGTGGCCGCGACACACGCGACTGGTGATGGAAGGTCGTAAATTGCCGCTCATTCGACTCCAGCGCCTCGGCGTCGGAGGACGCGAGCGTCGCCCCCGGGATCACAGCGGCTGCTGAAAACAGCGCTAAGATGAAGGAGCGGCGCGACAGTTTCCCGTGTTCTAAAATCTCGACATCCATTTTTTTATCCTCCCAAAAGCATTCTTCTGAGATTTACAATCCTGATCAGAATCATGATCGTCGTCAAGCTGCGACGCTTTGACATGTCTTTATGATGTCAGCTTCGCCGCGATCGTTCGCAGATCTGAAAGACTCGCTCCGCAAGAGTGCAATTGTCGCAGCATGAGTCATGTCACGGACTTTGCGGCGCACCGACATCGCCCATCGAGGGATTGTTCAGGCAACGCCTTATGTTGGCCAACGCCGCCGCCCGCCACATTTTTATAGTCTCCGGTCGCCGGAATAGCTTGTCCTCGTGCGACAGAAGATTCCTGAGAAAGGCCGCCTGCCCCGCGTTGAAAACCTCCTTGGGAATCCAACTGAATTCAAAGCGTATGTCTTGAAAATTTGCGGCGAACTGCTCCCATGGCAGGGCAAGCGGACTGAGGTCCAGATCGACAAACAGGTCCAGATCTCGCGAGAACCCCACATAACGTTCTTTGCTGGCCTTGGCTTCGAGGTGATTGGTCGTCGCCATGATCATTTCGCGAACAGCCTCGACGTCAGCTGAATTCATGAGCGTATAGCTTTGAAACAGATCAGCGCTGTCTTGAACGTTCAAAAAATCCGCTCGTCGGGATTCGCCTGCGCCGCGCGTTCGATAGACGACGTCGTGCCAGAAAATAGCTGTCGCGATGAGCTCGGGCCGCGCTGCGAGCGCGGCAAGTTCTTCGAATGCTTGCAGGAGGTCGCTGATATGGCGCCAACTATGGTAGGCGCGCCCGAAATCGCCATAAGCGGCGTCAAGCTCCTCCCAGGCTCCATCCTGGTGGCTCGCTTGAAGTGGGACCCAGTAGCGACTTCTGATCTGAGGTGCGTTCATGTGATAGCTGCGGCGGTTCTGAGGTGAAAAGATGGATGATTATTTCGTAGCCGGAGGGGGAAGGCGACAGCGTTTTTAGAGCCGCAACGGCGCTCTGCCACCTTCCGCATTTTTTATAGCGACACGACGGCTTGCTTGATCCTCAAAGAGCGCTCGACGAGATTGCGCGTCTAATCGCCGCATGAACGACGCGTGCGTCGCCTCGAAGCGCACCCGCCTCATCGAGCGTTGCTTGTGCCAATTACCTGAAAAAACATGCGTCGTTCGTCTTGCCGCTCCGTTTGCGAGGGCGACGCTGAGAATCGAGAGAGTGCGTTTGCGTGCAGGAAGCTTGACTTTCCCGTTGTATTGACAAGTATTGAAAATCTTGAAGGGTAAGCAGTTTGCTTAAAAAGGGGGAGTTTCCTCAATGCGCCGGAACCTGAAAACGCATTTGTTTGCGGTTACTTGTGCTTCGGTTTTGTTTGCGTCAAGCCCCTCGGGCTCGGCGGTTTTGTCCACGACGGCAGATCTCAACGTCGATGGCGCGTCGGCCTCCCATTTCGTACAGAAAGCCACCATGCACGCTCCGGCAAACAAGAGATGCATTAAATGGACCCGGACATGGAATCCGCGGCACGGAATCGCGCGACGCCGATGTGTTCAGTGGCGCTAAAAACGCCAGTTGCTCGCATGGTCTGAATTGTTAGCGACAGACGAATTTCGATTGTCGAGAAATAGGCGGTCGAACCGATCGTGGACAGACAAAGGGGCCCGAATCGGGCCCCTTCCCTGTAAGCACAACACTCTAAAAGGCGACTCGCATGATGTGCCTGGCGGCGAATGATCGCTTGGCTGATTTTGTGCGCGCCCCTGCGTACGCCTCGCGGTGCGAGATCGCTGCAAGGCGCACACGACAGATCCGCGGTCCGGCGCCGGCAGAGCCCATGGGTCAGACCTCCTCCAATAACTCATCAAGGTCGAGAGTCGAACGTGCGCCGACGTCGCGCTCATGCCGATCAAGGAAATCTTGCGCCGACCGGCGACCTTCGTCGCGCAGCATGCAAAGAAAATCCCATTCGGCGATCAGTTTCGACGACGCGCTCAGCTCCGTCATCATCTGTGTCGAGATGCGATGCATGCGCATGCCAGCCCAGCGTGAGCCCTCTCTGTCGCCGGGATCGGCGGCGCGGCATAGCAAGGCGATCATGCGGAGCTCCTTGAGCAAAACCGCGTTGAACGACACCTCGTTGAGCCGATTCAGTATCTCCGTCGCCGACCGCGGCGTGCCCTTGCGTTCGATAGGATTGATCT
>JALHNR010000220.1 GCA_022843525.1 Methylocystis sp.
AGCCGCCGCCGCCCCAGCCGCCGCCACCCCAGCCGCCCCAGGGATCTCCCCATCCGCTGTAGGCGGCCGGGTAATAGCCATAGCCATAGGGGTAGCCGTAGCCGCCATAACCGCTCGAAGCCGCGAGGCCGGCGCCCAGAAGTCCGAGGCCCACGCCAGCGGCGATGGCGCCGCCGGGGTTGTAATAGCCGCGCCGGTAGCCGTAGCGCCGGCCCCAGCCGCCGCGATAGCCCCAGCCGCGACGATACCAAACATTTTCGACCGGGCTCGAAGGTGCAACAATTGACCGATCGGGCGCGCTCATCGGCCCGGCGATCGCTTCTTCCGGAACGGCGGTCGCCAATGTCGCGCTGCAGAGCGCGCCGGACAGCGCCAATTTCAGGCCTTTTCGCATCGTTCATCCTCCTCCTGGCGCGGTGTCCCGCCGCGCGGCGTCGCGCGCTCCTCTGGAGCTCACGCTGCACTAACAACTTAGTTAGGCGCAAATTGATCCGCTGCGAGAGGCTGAAACGTGACTTTTTTTGGCGTTTACCTTAAGCGCTCGACGTCGCTGTCAGACGCCGGAGCCGCGCCGCCTATATCGTGGATGAAATCCAAAAGCCTGCAACGAAAGAAGTCGCGCACGCGAGCGGCGGTCGCCGGATGCTGCTCCAAGATCAAATGAAACAAGGGCCGCAGAATCTTAAGCACCGTGGCCGGCTCCTGCGCGATCGCGCCGGCGGGGCGCGTCGAGGGCGCGAGGAGGGCGGTTTCGCCGATCAGCGTCCAGGGCCGGACGATCTTCGATTCAGGCCGTCCGTCATTTGCGGCGGTCAGCTCGATGGACCCCACGGTGAGCACATAGCCGCCGTCCGATGTTTCGCCGCGTCGAAACAGGACGTCGCCGGCGCGCAGCAGGCGCGTTTCTGCGGAAAGCGCGAGCATACGCAGGGCGTTCGGCTCGAAGATCGAAAAGAGAGGGATGCGCGCGAGATTGTCGATATCGTCGTCCAGCGTCATGTCATTTTGTTCGGCGTCCCCCGCGCTATCTCTACATGCGCCGGCGGCGGGGCGTAAGCGTTAAGACGCGGGGTCCTCTTCGCTCGCGGCGAGCCGGTAACCGTCGCCTTCGGTTTTAAGCCAGCGCGGCCGTTCAGGCGATGGCTCGAGTTTGCGTCTCAGACGGTGAATGTGCGTTTCGAGCGTACGGGTCGACATATTCGGACCGTAGCCCCACACGTCGCGAAGCAGCGCCTCGCGCGAGACAGCCGCGCCATGGGCGCGCGCCAGCCGCGCGAGAATCGCCGTCTCTTTTTCGGTCAGCTTCAAGCGCGCGCCAGAAGGCGCCCGGAGTTCGCCGGCCTCGAAATGATAGGGGCCGACAGCCGCCCGAGAAGGCGAGGAATCTATCAGCGCGACCAATTCCGCGAAGCGGAAGGGACGCGTCACGACGGCGTCGACCCCTGGCGGCGGCGATTTCGGCCCATCCGTGATGAGCACGACCCGGGTGCTGCAGCCCCGCGCGCGCGCATCGGCAAGCGCCTTTGGATCGCAATGGGCTTCGTCCATGATCGCCGCGTCGGGCCAATTTTCACCCGGCGCGCCGAGCTGGCCCTCGCGCAGCGCATAGCGGCCGAGCGCGGCGAATTGCTCGACGAGCGTCGTCCGCAACTGGGGTTCGGCGGCGATGATCAGAGCGCGCGGAAAGAACATCGACCGGGGTCGCTCCTCGCTTCGAAGAGAATATTCCTGCTATAGGCGGTCAGACGCGCCGGCGAGCGGCGCATATAACGCATCATGCCTCTACGAACGAACCGGACGAAACCAGCCGGACTGGCCTTGCTGCGCGTCGCGCGGCGCATTGGCGGCCGCCCGCATGAGGGAAGGCTGATCGCCGGGACGCTCGTGCTTCCTTGCGCGCTCGGCCGCAGCGGCGTTGTGCGCGACAAGCGCGAAGGCGACGGCGCGAGCCCGGCCGGCCGTTGGCCGCTCCTCTATTTTTTTCTGCGCGCGCCCGCGCCCTTGCGCCTGCCATGGCGGCGCACGCGGCCGGGCAACCTCTGGTGCGACGATCCGCGCTCCTTTCTCTATAACAAGCCGCTGTGGGCGCCGTCCCATCTCAGCCATGAGGAAATGTGGCGCAAGGACGGGCTCTATAACGCAGTCGGCGTCCTGGGCTACAATCTTCGTCCTTGCATGCGCGGTCGCGGCAGCGCGATTTTCTTTCATATCGCCACGGACGATCTTTCGCCGACCGCCGGCTGCGTCGCATTGCGCGCCCGCGACATGGCGCGGCTGCTGCCGCGGCTAGGACGCAAGGTCGCGCTGTTGATCGGATAGGCTGAGCCCCGCCATCATCCGCGCGAGTCTAAGAGGGCCGCCCGTCTCACGCCGGATAGTCGCGCTCGCCCATGATCGCCGAGCCGACCCGGACATAGGTCGCCCCTAGTTGGATCGCGAGTTCGAAATCCGAACTCATGCCCATCGAGAGTTCGGCGATTCCATTGCGCGCGGCGATGTCGGCGAGCAGCGCGAAATGCGGCGAGGCCTGCTGGTCGAGCGGCGGCACGCACATCAGCCCTTCGATTTTCAATCCATAAGCGTCACGACAGGCGGCCAGAAAGCTGTCGGCGTTCTCAGGAAGGACGCCGGCCTTTTGCGGCTCGGCGCCGGTGTTGACCTGCACGAACAGCCGCGGATGCTTACCCGTCCTGGCGATTTCCTCGGACAGCGCCTTGGCGATCTTTTCGCGGTCGACGCTCTCTATGACGTCGAAGAGCTCGACCGCCTCGCGCGTCTTATTCGACTGCAGAGGGCCGATGAGATGCAATTCGATGTCCGGATATTTTTCGCGCAGCGCCGGCCACTTCGACAAAGCCTCCTGCACGCGGTTTTCCCCGAAGACGCGATGGCCCGCTTCCAGCAGCGGCGCCACGTCGTCGGCGGGAAAGGTCTTGGTGACGCAAATGAGCGTGACCGAGGCCGGATCGCGCCCGCAGTCTTTGGCGGCGCGGGCGATCGAGGCCTTGGCGGCGTTGTAGCGCTCGATGATGCTCATGGGCGCTGGTTAAGGCCCTCGGCGCGCAAGGGCAAGAAGGCCCCGCGAGGGAAACATCGGCGGCGGTGAGACGTTGAAGGCGTTCGTCCCTGAGAAGGAGACCGCATGTCCGTCAGCTTTCCGAACCGTAGCGCCGCGAAAAGCTTCGCGGTCCGTCACGCTTCCGGGCTTGCGCTGATCAGCGCAGCAGCGGCGCTCGGCGCATTGGCCTATTACAATATTCGCCGGGCGCGCGCGGCGGAGGCGCGCGATCCGCCGATCGGCAAGTGGATCGAGGTCGAGGGAGTCCGACTCCATTATTTCGAAAAGGGCGAAGGGCCGGCGCTCACGCTGATCCACGGCAATCTTGCGACGGGCGAGGATTTCGCGGTGAGCGGCCTCGTCGATCGTCTCGCAGAGTCGTTTCGCGTGATTGTGGTGGACAGGCCGGGCTTCGGCTTCAGCGCGCGGCCCGGGCGCTTTTGGACGCCTTCGGATTATGCGGGCCTGCTTCGCAAGGCGCTGGAGAAAATCGGCGTCAGAAAGGCGATTGTCGTCGGCCACTCTTACGGGGCGATGGTCGCAATGGCGCTCGCGCTGGAGCATCCGGCGTTCGTCACGCGGCTCACGCTCATCGGAGGCTATTTCTATCCCTCGCCGCGGATCGACGTCGCGCTCTTGGCCCAGCCCGCGATTCCTGTGCTGGGCGACATCTTGCGGTTCACCCTGTCGCCATTGATCATGCGCAGCGTCAAGCCGGCGCTCGATCGCATTCTCTTCGCGCCGGCTCCCGTCGCGCCGGCCTTTGCTCTCGGCTTCCCGCATGGGTTGAGCGCCCGGCCGCTCCAGATCCGCGCTCAGGCCGAAGACGCCCTCACCATGGTTCCCGCCGCAGCGAGGATGCAGGAGCGCTATCGCCAGCTGGACATGCCCGTCACCATTTGCGCGGGCGCGGACGATCATTGGGTCGACGCCAGGACCCAATCTGGCCGCCTGCATGAGGAAATCCCCGGAAGTCGGCTCGACCTTTATCCCGGCGTCGGCCATATGGCCCATTATTCCGCGCTGCGCGCGCTCGTCGCGGCGCTCGAGGAACTCCAAGGCGGCGAGCGCCAGTCGCTGTCAGCGGCCGACGGGGTGGGCCTGCCAAGACGTGTTCCCGTCGGCGGTGGGGCGGCGCCTCCCGGAGGGTGACGAATGACCCGCAGCGCGGCTTTCCCTACTCGTCGCACCAGCCTCGACACGGCCTATTCGCAGCAAAAATGGCGGTGGATCGTAGCGCTTGGCGCGCTCTTCATCGTCGGCGGGCTCGTCGCGCTGTTCAATGTCATGGCAGCGACGGTCGTGGCGACCGTCTATGTCGCGGCGGCCATGATGGTTGCAGGGGCGTGGCAGATTGTCACCGCTCTTCAGATCAGGCCATGGAGCCGCGCCGCATTGTGGTGCGTCGTGGGCGCCCTCACCCTTCTTGCGGGCCTGGCCGCCGCCCGTTTTCCGATCCCGGCAGCCGTCTCCTTCACGGTCCTCATCGGGGCGCTGCTCATCACCGGCGGCGCTATCAAGCTGGCGCTCGCATACAAGCTCAGCGACCTCGGCCGCTGGGAATATATCGCCATCGCTGGGGGACTGGGCCTTGTCATCGGCCTGCTGATCCTCGCCGAATTGCCGACCTCGGGTCTTTTTGTGCTGGGTCTCCTGCTCGGCGTGAACCTGCTTTTCGAGGGGATCGGCTGGCTTGCGATGGGCCTGGCGGCGCGAGGGGTGGTTCAGAGATCTTCGCGGCCTCCGATGTGACGGGAGCGGCGGCTTCCCGCTTCGATGAAGGCCAGTTCGAAGCGCTCACGCTTTGCGGTACGGAACTTCGCGCAGTCCGGCGCGTTAAGCTTCCGGCGGGAAGGGCGCGGGGAAGGGCGCGGGATCGTCGCGACGTTCATGATTGAGAAACGCGTCCCGTCTACCAAGATTGCTCCCACAAAAATTGGAGGCCGATAATGGTCAATGACAGCCTGACTTACGACGGGCGCACGATGCATCTGCATCATCTGCGCCGCAAATGGGGATGGATCGTCGCGCTTGGCGCGCTCATGCTCATCGGCGGATTGTTCGCACTCTACGACGTCACGACCGCCACGCTGGTGACCGTGTTCTATGTCGGCGCGGCGATGCTCGTCGCCGGCGCGATGGAGATCGTCACCGCCATTCAGATCAGGCCCTGGACCAGGGCGCTGCTCTGGGGCGCGATCGGGCTTATCACGATCGTCGCGGGCTTTCTGGTCTTCCGCGATCCTTTGCTCGCGGCGGTGTCGTTGACGGCGATTATCGGCGTCGCGCTGATCGCCGCCGGCCTGTTCAAGCTGATCCTCGCCTGGCACATCCGCGACGTCGGCCCCTGGGGTCTCGTGGCGTTCTCGGGACTGATCAGCGTCGTGCTGGGCGGAATGATCCTGGCCCAGTGGCCGATGTCGGGCCTCTACATTCTTGGCCTCTTCCTCGCGATCAATCTGATCTTCGAGGGCGTCAGCTGGATCACCGTCGGGCTTTCGGCGAAGGCGTGAGTTCATGGGAACTGTAGGGGGCCGTGCTTGCGGCCCCCTAGCTTTTTCGCGGCTCTGCGAACGGCTCCGCCCTTTGACATCCCTCCGACCGACCGGCATTAGAGGCGCAATCCCGCAAGCCTTTGACCGGACGCGCCAGCAAGATGAGACCCGAACGCTATAATTTCGCCGAGGCGGAGCCGCGCTGGCAAAAGATTTGGGAAGAAAACCAATCTTTTAAGGCAGGTAATAGCCCAGGCGCGCCCAAATATTACGTGCTCGAGATGTTTCCCTATCCCTCGGGCAGGCTGCACATGGGCCATGTGCGCAATTACTCGATGGGCGACGTCATCGCCCGCTTCATGCGCGCCAGGGGTTTCGACGTCCTGCATCCTATGGGGTGGGACGCCTTCGGCCTTCCCGCCGAAAACGCCGCGGCGCAGACCGGCGCGCATCCCGCGCAATGGACCTATGCCAATATCGCGGCGATGCGGGCGCAGCTTAAAACGCTGGGGCTGTCGCTCGACTGGTCGCGTGAGATCGCGACCTGCGATCCCGAATATTACGGCCGCCAGCAGAAGCTTTTCCTCGATTTCCTGAAAGCCGGCATCGTCGACCGCAAGAAGTCGAAAGTGAACTGGGACCCCGTAGACATGACGGTGCTCGCCAATGAGCAGGTCATTGACGGGCGCGGCTGGCGCTCGGGCGCGCTCGTCGAGCAGCGCGAACTGACGCAGTGGTTCTTCAAGATCACAGACTATTCCGAAGAGCTGCTCGCCGCGCTCGACGATCTTGAGCGCTGGCCCGACAAGGTGCGGCTGATGCAGCGCAACTGGATCGGGCGCTCGGAAGGCATGCTCGTGCGCTTCGCGCTGGCCCAGCCGCTCGGCGAAACGCGAGAGATCGAAGTCTTCACCACCCGCGCCGACACGCTGTTTGGCGCCAAATTCGTCGCGGTCGCCGCAGACCATCCGCTGGCGAAAGCCGCCGCGCAGAAGGACCCGGCGCTCGCCGCCTTCGCCGACGAGTGCCGGCGCGGCGCGACGTCCGCGGAAGCGATCGAGACCGCGGAAAAGATGGGCTACGACACGGGGCTGCGCGTCGTTCACCCCTTCGATCCAAATTGGACGCTGCCGGTCTATGTCGCGAATTTCATTCTGATGGACTATGGCACGGGCGCGATCTTCGGCTGCCCGGCGCATGACCAGCGCGATTTGGATTTCGCGACGAAATATGCGCTCGGCTTCAAGGTCGTCGTGTGCCCGGAAGACCTCGTTCCTCAAGAGCTCGAAAAGCAGATTGCGACAAGCGGCGAAGCCTTCGAGGCCGAGGGGAGGCTGGTCAATTCCGGCTTTCTCGACGGCATGAGCGTGCCGCAGGCGAAGGATGACGTCGCCAACCATCTGACGACGACGGCGCTTTTCGGCCATCCCCAAGGCGAGCGGAAGGTGAATTACAAGCTGCGCGACTGGGGGATTTCGCGCCAGCGTTATTGGGGTTGCCCGATCCCGATCATCCATTGCGAGAATTGCGGGCCGGTTCCGGTTCCCGAGGCCGATCTGCCGGTGCGGCTGCCCGAAGACGTCT
This sequence comes from Methylocystis sp., assembly GCA_022843525.1. Lineage (GTDB taxonomy): Bacteria > Pseudomonadota > Alphaproteobacteria > Rhizobiales > Beijerinckiaceae > Methylocystis. Next base: position 7,138 of record JALHNR010000220.1, read on the forward strand.
CCTTCGATCAGCCCGGCAATCCGCTCGATCGCCATGCAACCTGGAAGAATGTCCCTTGTCCCGCTTGCGGCGCGCCGGCGCGGCGCGAATCCGACACGATGGACACGTTCGTCGACTCGTCCTGGTATTACGCGCGCTTCGCCGACCCGCATAATGAAACGGCGCCGGCAAGCGCCGAGGCGCTCGCGCGCTGGCTGCCGGTTGATCAATATATCGGCGGCATCGAGCACGCGATTCTGCATCTTCTCTATTCGCGCTTCTTCACGCGCGCGATGCGCGACAGCGGCCACGCCGCGGTGGCCGAGC
>JALHNR010000221.1 GCA_022843525.1 Methylocystis sp.
CGAACATGCGCTTGACCGACACAACGGCAAAGGGCGCGAAAAGCTCCTCGATACGCGCGCGGTCCATGGCGGCCTCGACGCTATCAGAAACCCCCAATCTACGACGCGGCGCCGACCTTTTCCGGGTCGGCCGGCGTCAGCTCGACGCTCTCGCCACAGCCGCAGGCCGACGTCTGATTGGGGTTTTCAAACACGAAGGTCGAGGAGAACTGCGTCGTCTTCACGTCCATTGTCGTGCCGAGCAGGTAGAGCACCGCCGCAGCGTCGACGATCACGCGACCGCCCTCGAGGTCGATGACCTCGTCGCCCCGCTTCGGTTCGGCGATCTCCATCTTGTAGGACATGCCGGCGCAGCCGCCCTTCTCCACGGAGACGCGCAGCCCCTTCCCTTCCGCGCCGGTCGCCAGCAGGCTGCGGACCCGCTCCGCCGCGGCGGGGCTGACGTTCATCACGCTCATCTTCTGCATGGAAGTCATCGTAAAATCGTTCCCCTAAGCGTGTCCGCTCACCACATGTCGAGCGCGACGCGCGCTTCGTCCGACATGCGGCTTTGATCCCACGGCGGATCGAACACCATGTTCACCTTCACCTCGCTGACGCCAGGCACAGCGCTCACCGCATTTTTGACCCACACCGGCATTTCGCCAGCGACCGGGCAGCCAGGCGCAGTCAGCGTCATGTCGATCTCCACGAAGCCTTCTTCCGCGATGTCGACCCGGTAGATGAGGCCAAGCTCATAAATGTCAGCGGGAATTTCAGGATCGTAGACGGTCTTGAGCGCCTTAACGATGTCGTTCGTCAGCCGCTCATTTTCAATGGCCTGGGACGTCCGATCCGCGGTCGCAGAGCGCTGGGTTTCGCTCGTATTGGGAGCATCGTTCATGAACACGAAATTCTCCTCAGGCGAAAAGAGAGCGGGCCTTTTCGAGCGCCTCCGCCAGCCGGTCGATCTCCTCGCGCGTGTTGTAGAGCGCGAAGGATGCGCGACAGGTGGAGGTGACGCCCAAACGCGAAAGAAGCGGCATGGCGCAATGCGTCCCGGCGCGCACGGCTATGCCGGAACGATCAATCACGGTGGCGATGTCGTGCGCATGCGCCGCCGCCATGTCGAAGGACAGGATCGGCCCCTTATCCGGCGCCTGCCCATAAATTCTGAGCCCCTCGATCTGCGACAGTCTCTGGTGCGCGTAAGCGGTCAGCCCTGCTTCATACTCGCGGATCGCGTCCCGACCGATGCGCTCCATATAGTCGAGCGCCGCGCCAAGCCCAACCGCCTGCGCGATGGGCGGCGTGCCCGCCTCGAACCGGTGCGGCGGGGTGTTGTAGGTGACGCCCTCGAGCGTCACCGTTTCGATCATCTCGCCGCCGCCGCAGAACGGCGGCAACGTCTCCAGCCACTTACGCTTGCCGTAGATCGCGCCGATGCCGGTCGGGGCATAAAGTTTGTGGCCGGTCACCACATAAAAGTCGGCGTCGAGCGCGCGCACGTCGACATCGAGATGCACAGCGCCCTGCGAGCCGTCGACGACCAGCGGCACGCCATGCGCGTGGGCGATGCGCGCGACCTCGGCGATCGGGGTCGGCGCGCCGAGCACATTCGACATATGCGTGAGCGCTACGATCTTCGTGCGCTTGGTGAACAGCTTCTCGAAAGCTTCGAGGTCGAAGCGGCCGTCGTCGTCAACCTCGAGCCACTTCAGCACAGCGCCTTTGCGCTCACGCAGAAAGTGCCAGGGAACGATGTTGGAGTGGTGCTCCATCATCGACAGAATAATCTCGTCGCCTTCGCCGATATGCGCTTGGCCGAAGGAAGCCGCGACCAGATTCAAGGCTTCGGTCGCGCCGCGGGTGAAAATGATCTCGTCCGTCGATTCGGCGTTGAGGAAGCGGCGCAGCGTCTCGCGCGCGCCCTCATAGCCTTCGGTTGCGGCGTTGGCGAGATAATGCAGTCCACGATGCACATTGGCGTATTCATGCTCGTAGAAATGCGTCAGCCGATCGATCACGGCGCGCGGCTTTTGCGCCGAGGCGGCGTTGTCGAGATAGGCAAGCGGCTTCCCATAAGGGCGCTCGGAAAGAATGGGAAAATCCGCCCGAACCGCTTCTATGTCATAAGCCGTCTGAATGCGGGTAATCTCGTTCATCGGCTGATCCTTCTAGAAAGCCACGCGCTGACGCGATCGCTGAGAAACGCCTTCAACTGCTCATCCTCGATTGCGTCCATCGCCTCATTGGCGAAGCCCTCGATGAGCAAGGCTTCGGCCTCGCGGCGCGGCAGTCCGCGCGCGGTGAGATAAAACAATTGATCCTTGTCGAGCCTGCCACAGGTCGCGCCATGGCCGCATTGCACGTCGTCGGCGAAAATTTCGAGCTCCGGCTTATTGTTCATCGCCGCCTGCTCGGAGAGCAACAGCGCCTTCGACTGCATGACGCCGTCCGTCTTCTGCGCGCCCGGGCGCACGATGACCTTGCCCTGAAACACGCCGACGCTCTGGTCATCGAGAATATTGCGGAACACTTCCCGGCTTTCGCCGCATGGTTTTGCGTGATCCATGATGAGGGTCGTGTCGGCGTGCAAGCGGCCGCGTCCTAAGGTCGCGCCGTTAAAGACTGCCTTCGCGTTCTCGCCGTCGAGGCGCGCGAAGATCTGCCTTCGGTTCAACCCTTCGCCCTCGATCAGCGCGAAGGAATTGATCATGGCGCCCGCGTCGAGATGCGCGAGCAGCGACGCGACGCGGATCGCCTGATCGACGCCGCCCGAGAGATGGGTGACGAGGTCGAGGCGTGCGCCTGGCGCCAATCGAAGGACGAGGGCGCTGTTGTCCTGCGCCGGCGCAGACGAAAGCGCGCCAAGCGTTTCGATCACTGTCGCTCGAGCGCCCTCGCCCAGCATGACCAGCGCACGCGTATAGGTCGACTGTGCGGATTCCGCCGATGCGAACGTCGCGAGTTCGATCGCGCGGTCGATCGCAGCGCCCGGCGCGATCTGAATGACGACGCCGTCCTGCATCAGCGCCGCATTGAGCGCGAGGATCGGGTCCTGCGCGCCAATATCGGCGCTGGCGAGCGCTGACAGGACATGCGGCTCGCCCTGCGCCAGCGCGTCGCGCAGCGATTGCGCGACGACGCCATCGGGAAGCCGCGCGATGTCCGAGAGATCTGGCCGGAAAACGCCATCGAGCGTGACAAGCCGCAGAGAATCATGCGCGCGCGGCAGCGACAATGCGGCGCGAGACGCAGTCGCGAGCGGCGCCGGCCGGCCCATCGCCGTTTTCAGGTCGGTGTAATGCCACGCCTCCACGCGCCGGTTCGGCACGCCAGACTCGGAGAATGACGCCCAGCCGGCCGCGCGCAGACGCGGCGCGCCCTTGTCGCGCATCTCTTCGTAAAAAGAGGAAAGCGTCGCTTCCGCTTCGCTCGCCAGCTTGATCATCGCCTATGCCGCCTCTTGCGCGATGTAATCCTGATAGCCGCGCTCTTCCAGCTCCAGAGCAAGTTCCGGACCGCCCGACCGCATGATGCGCCCCTGCGCCATCACATGCACCGAATCTGGCCTGATATATTCAAGCAGGCGCTGATAATGGGTAATGACGATGAAGGCGCGCTCGGGCGAGCGTAGCGCGTTGACGCCGTCTGCCACGACGCGAAGCGCGTCGATGTCGAGCCCCGAATCCGTCTCATCAAGGATCGCGAGACGCGGCTGCAGGAGCGCCATCTGCAGGATTTCCATCCGCTTCTTCTCGCCGCCCGAAAAACCAGCGTTGAGCGGCCGGCGCAGCATGTCCTGCGCAATGCCGAGCGACGCGGCGGCGTCCTTGACGCGCTTCATCAACTCCGGCGTCTGCAACTCCGGCTCGCCGCGGGCGCGCCGCTGCGCGTTGAGCGCCGCCTTGAGGAACGTCATGGTCGCGACGCCGGGAATTTCGACCGGATATTGAAAGGCGAGGAAAACGCCCTTGGCGGCGCGCTCGGCCGGATCGAGGTCGAGAATGTTCTCTCCGTTGAGCCGCACGTCGCCTGTCGTCGCCTCATAGCCTTCGCGGCCGGCGATGACGTAGGAGAGCGTCGATTTGCCGGTGCCGTTGGGGCCCATGATCGCCGCGACTTCTCCAGCCTTGACGCTCAGCGTCAGGCCTTTGAGGATTTCGCGCTCGCCGACGGAGACGTGGAGGTCTTTGATTTCGAGCATTCTTTGAAACTCTTCCCGATCTCTGGCGTCATGGCCGGGCTTGTCCCGGCCATCCATGTCTTGCTGTTCCGAAAACTCTCCTCGAGCGTCGCGCTGCGAATGGCGTGGATGGCCGGGACAAGCCCGGCCATGACGCGCTGAAACTATCACCCCACGCTTCCTTCGAGCGAAATCGAAATCAGCTTCTGCGCCTCGACCGCGAACTCCATCGGCAGCTGCTGCAGCACGTCGCGCACGAAGCCGTTGACGATCAGCGCCGTCGCCTCTTCCGCCGAAAGCCCGCGCTGCATGGCGTAGAACAGCTGGTCCTCGGAAATCTTGCTCGTCGTCGCTTCATGCTCGAACTGCGCGCTCGGGTTCTTCGATTCGATATAGGGAACCGTATGCGCCCCGCAGTTAGGCCCGATCAGCAGACTGTCGCACTGCGTGAAATTGCGCGCGCCATCCGCCTTACGATGGGCGGAAACCTGGCCGCGATAGGTGTTCTGTGAACGTCCGGCGGAAATGCCCTTGGAGATGATACGGCTTTTGGTGTTCTTTCCCAGATGCAGCATCTTGGTGCCGCTGTCGACCTGCTGATAGCCGTTCGACACCGCGATCGAATAGAACTCGCCCTGCGCGCCGTCGCCGCGCAAGATGCATGACGGATATTTCCAGGTGATCGCCGAACCCGTCTCGACCTGCGTCCAGGAAATATGCGAATTGCGCCCGCGGCAATCGCCGCGCTTGGTGACGAAATTGTAAATTCCGCCCCTGCCCTCACTGTCGCCCGGATACCAGTTCTGCACCGTCGAATATTTGATTTCGGCGTCGTCGAGCGCGACGAGTTCGACGACCGCGGCGTGAAGCTGGTTTTCGTCGCGCTTGGGCGCCGTGCAGCCTTCGAGGTAGCTCACATAGGAGCCTTCGTCGGCGATGATCAGCGTGCGCTCGAACTGTCCCGTATTCTGCTCATTGATGCGGAAGTAGGTCGAAAGCTCCATCGGGCAGCGCACGCCCTTCGGCACATAGACGAAGGAGCCGTCGGAGAAGACCGCGCTGTTCAGCGTCGCGTAGAAATTGTCGGTCACCGGCACGACAGAGCCGAGATATTTTCGAACCAGCTCCGGGTGCGTGTGCACCGCCTCGGATATCGGACAGAAAATCACGCCGGCTTTGGCCAGTTCCGCCTTGAAGGTCGTCGCGACCGACACGCTGTCGAAAACCGCGTCGACGGCGACGCGGCGCGTCTCGACGCCGGCGAGAATTTCTTGCTCGCGCAGCGGAATGCCGAGCTTCTCGTACGTGCGCAGCAGCTCGGGATCGACCTCGTCGAGCGACTTGGGGCCGGGCGTGGATTTCGGGGCCGAGTAATAATAGAGATCCTGGAAGTCGATGCGGGGATAGTGAACACGCGCCCAGCGCGGCTCAGGCATCGTCAGCCAGCGCCGGTAGGCCTCGAGGCGCCAGTCGGTGAGCCATTGCGGCTCGGCCTTCTTGGCCGAGATGAAACGAACGATGTCTTCATTCAGCCCTTTGGGGGCCTTTTCCGATTCGATATCGGTCGAAAACCCGTACTTATAGGCGTCGACGTCGATCGACTCGACGCGCGCAACGGTCTCCTGACGAGCCGCCATTTGTCCATCTCCTCGTCACGACGGGTTCAAGGCCCGCCGGCCGATCGTTCCGCCGCCGCCTGCGCGTTGGCGCCCTCTTAGGCGTCGACTAGGCGGCGAAATGCCGGGACCTCATGCGATCCACGACACGTGCAAGAACCTTTCCGAACTGTTCTACATCCTCTTGCGTCGAAGACCAACCGAAACTGGCCCTCAGCGCCTCCCTTTCAGCTGCGCCCATTGCCGCAAGCACGTGCGACTCCGTCATTTTGCCTGAAGAACAGGCTGAGCCTGCTGAAAGCGCGACATTCTCAAGGTCAAGCGCCATCAACATCGTGCGTGGGGCGAGGCTGGGAAACGAGAAAGCGCTGGCGTTTGGCGCGCGCGGGGCCTTTCCACCGTAGAATCGGGCGTCGGGCGCGACTTTCAAGACTTGCCGCTCCAGCGCGTCGCGCAAATCTGCGAGTCGGGACGCCTCTCCCGCCAAATCTGCGGTCGCCGCCGTCAGCGCCGCTGCAAAGCCGGCGATGCCGGCGACATTCTCAGTGCCCGCGCGGCGTCCGAACTCCTGGCCGCCGCCGCGCAGCGCCGGGGCCTCCAGATGCAGGCTCTCGTCACGAAAGGCGAGCGCGCCGACGCCCATGGGCCCGCCCAGCTTATGTGAGGAAAAGAACATTATATCCGCGTCGGTCGTCGCGAATGTCGTCTTCAGTCGGCCGACGGATTGCACGGCGTCGCAGACAAGGACGCCTTTCGCCGCATGGATCAGCGCCGCCACCTCGGCGACCGGCTGGATGACGCCCGTTTCATTGTTGACGGCCTGCAGCGCAAGCATGGCTCGTCGGCCGGAGCGCCGCGCCAGCGCCTCTTCCAGCGCGGCGAGCGAAATGACGCCTTCGGGGGTCAGCGGAAGCGTTTCAACTGATTCGGGGGAAAAGCGGTGGCCCTGCAGGACGCAGTGATGCTCGCCGGCGCCGATCAGCAAGACATCGATGGGCGCTTCGTCGCCCTCTCGGCGAAGCGCCGGCGTAAGCGCGAGATTCGCCGCCTCTGTCGCGCCGCTGGTGAAGACGACGCTGCGCCACGGCGCGCCAACTGCCTTGGCGACTTCGGCCCGCGCGCCTTCGAGCAGCGCCTTGGCCGCCCTGCCCTCGGCGTGGACCGAGGAAGGATTGCCGAGCGTCTCCAGCGCGTCGAGCATCGCCGCCCGCGCTTCCGGGCGCAGCGGAGATGTCGCGTTGTGGTCGAGATAGACGCGGGCGGACATGGGCCTCGATTTCGGTTGCCGCATTATAACAGAGCGCAGCGGCGCAGGCGCGTTCTCGTGCCTGCGCCGCTCCTCACGATAAGGGGTCTCCGCCCTTACGGCCGCGCGGATTTCGCCAGCCGCGCCAGATTGACAAACTCCGCGCGGTAGCCGAACGGATCGTCGCCCTTGGCGCCCTGCGCCAGCGCGATCACATCGTCGTAGCTGTAATCGCCGAGATAGGGCGCGCCTTTCAGCAGCTGCGCGAAGGCCGCGACGGCGACGGAGAATCGCACGTCCTGCGGCGCGCGCGCGATGCTTTCAATGCTTGTCGATTCGGCGATCGGCTGCGTGATGAGCCGTGAGGCCTCCTCCTTCGGCAGCTTGTAGCGCAGCTTGAGAAAGCCGAGTT
>JALHNR010000222.1 GCA_022843525.1 Methylocystis sp.
GCTTCAAGCTCCGGCATATTTAAGTGGTGCGAAAGCAGCGGCATTGAAGACGGCCGGCGCGTATCGATTTCGAGGTTCCGGGATGGCGTTTCGGACAGCTCCGATATCCCGGCTCAACGTTCGGGCGAACTGCGGTATATGAGCGCATTTCGCAGTGCGCTGCGTCATTGTTTCGCAGCGATAGGCAATCGTCTCAATCGCGACAAGGCGACTTCATCGTCCATCGAGATTGACTTCCGCGCCGCCGCGCGCGGAGGCGGTGCGCCATTCATTGCAATCGGATTAATCCGGGAAGGCGGCTAATGAACAATAGCGAACTCAGTGCTCTGTCAAATTGGTCGGCTCTTCCAGTTGAGGCCGTTCTTGAAAGTTTTGGATCATCGAGCGCAGGATTGAGCGAAGAGGAAGCCGCGCGGCGACTCGCCCAGTATGGTCCTAATCTGCTTCCGCGCGGAAAGCGCCGCAGTCCATTTGTCCGATTCATCGCGCAATTCCACAATGTGATCATCTATGTCCTTCTCGCCTCGAGCGCGGGCGCCGCTGCTCTGGGCGATTGGTTGGACGCAGGCGTGATTCTAGCCGCGGTCATTATCAACGCCGCCATCGGATTTATTCAGGAAGGCAAAGCGGAAGAGGCCATGGACGCCGTCCGCAATATGCTCTCCCTCCACTCAACCGTGATCCGTGAGGGGCGCCGACTGGTCGTGGATAGCGCATCCATAGTCCCTGGAGACATCATATTCGTTCAATCAGGCGACAAGATACCAGCCGACATGCGTCTTGTTCGGCTGAAGTCTCTACAGGTTCAGGAAGCCGCGCTAACGGGCGAGTCGGTGCCCGTCAGCAAAGACGTTTCCTCAGTCGCCGCGAATGCGCTTCTCGGCGACCGGGCGTCGATGGCTTATTCCGGCACTGTCGTCACATATGGTCAAGGGATGGGCGTCGTGGTCGCGACAGGCGCCGCAACGGAACTCGGCCGCATCAGCGCCATGCTCTCCGAGGTCGGAGAAATGACCACGCCACTGCTCGAACAGATGGGGGTATTCGGGCGCTGGTGGACGGTCGTCATCATTGCAGTCGCCGCGGCGGTGTTCGCCATGGGAATGGGGATATGGAGCCTCCCGGCCTCGGACATGTTCATGGCGGCGGTCGGCGTCGCTGTCGCCGCGATTCCGGAAGGATTGCCGGCCGTCATCACGGTCACGCTCGCGATAGGCGTCCAGCGGATGGCGAAACGCCGCGCGATCATCAGACGCCTGCCCGCAGTCGAAACGCTGGGAGCCGTCACAACCATCTGTTCGGACAAGACGGGCACTTTGACTCGCAACGAGTTGACCGTTCGCACCGTCGTCACCGTGACTTCGATCTACGAAACCTCAGGTTCTGGTTACGATCCACGCGGCGCCTTCACCAAGGAGGGGCGCGACGTCCCAATCGACGGAGCGACAGACCTTGTCGAGATCATGCGCGCCATCGCCTTGTGCAATGACGCGTCGCTACATGAAAGGGACGGCGTCTGGAGCATTGACGGCGACCCTACCGAGGGCGCCTTGCTGACCGCCGCCATGAAAGGCGGCCTGGACTTGCGAAGGGAGCAGCAAGGGCTTTCGAGAACAGACGCGATACCATTTGAATCGCAGCATTGCTTCATGGCGACGCTTCATCACGACCATCTCGGACAGGGATTTATTTTTGTGAAGGGCGCGCCGGAACGCTTACTCGACATGTGCGTCTTTCAGCGCAACCGAGATCAAGGGCAGCGAACGCTCGACCGCGACCCTTGGCTCGCGCAGATAGATGCGATCGCAGCGAAAGGCCAGCGCGTGCTTGGCGTCGCCGTGAAACACACCGTCGCTGGCCATTGCGAGCTTACATTTGGCGACGTTGAGACGGGGCTCACCTTTCTTGGCCTGATTGGTTTGATTGACCCGCCGCGAGAAGAAACCCGTGACGCTGTGCGTCAATGCGTTGCGGCGGGAATCGGCATCAAGATGATAACGGGCGATCACGCGGCGACGGCGGCGGCTATCGGCCGGGAGTTGAGACTCAAGAATCCGGACGCCGTGCTAACTGGCCGAGACTTAGACTCGTTGTCGGATGAAGAGTTGAGCAATGCGGCATTGAGCACCACAATCTTTGCCCGCACAAGTCCAGAACATAAGCTCCGTCTCGTCAAGATCCTCCAAGATCAAGGGCAGATTGTTGCGATGACCGGCGACGGCGTCAATGACGCGCCAGCGCTCAAACGCGCTGATATCGGCATCGCCATGGGCGTGAAGGGAACGGAGGCCGCGAAAGAAGCCGCCGAAATGGTGCTGGCTGACGATAACTTCGCCTCGATTGTGCATGCCGTTTATGAGGGCCGCGTCGTCTACGACAACTTAAGAAAATGTATCATGTATATGCTGGCCATTAGCAGTGGCCAGGCGTTGACGATCGTTGCCGCGATTGCCTTCGGGGAAGCGCTGCCCATCACTCCAATCCAGATCCTTTGGGTCAATCTAGTCGACGGCGTAACGCTCGGCTTGGCGCTGGCTTTCGAGGCCGCCGAGCAGAACGTCATGGATCGTCCGCCGCGCGCGCCCAAAGAGCCGATCGTGTCTCGCTATTTGTTGTGGCGAACCGCATTTGTGTCGTTTCTAGTGCTGATCGCCACCTTCGGCCTCTATGAATTGGAAACGATTCATGGCGCCAACGTTGAGACAGCGCGAACCGTGGCCGTCAACACTCTCGTCGCATGTGGCATAGGCTACATTTTCAGCGTGAGACGTCTGGTCGCCTCATCCATATCCTGGGACGGGTTTTTCGGCAGCCGTCCCGTGCTGATCGCTGTGAGTCTGATCGTCGTCTTTCAGGCCTTGTTCACTTATGCGCCATGGCTGCAAACCCTTTTTGGAACGAGCGGGTTAGGGTTACGTTCCTGGCTGAGCATTGTTGCTGCCGGAGTCTCAGTGTTTGCCATTGCGGAGCTAGAGAAGGCAGCCCGCCGCCATAAGAACCGGACCGATTCGGAGGCAGCCCAACCTATCGCCAAAGTCGGTCGCGTCCTGCCGATTCTTGGCGCTTTCGCGCTTCTCGTGACTGCAGGCGGTTGGCTTTACTTTAGCGTAACGAGCGGCCTCACGGTCGTGAGCGCTACGGGCGTTGTAAATCCCCTCTCTACCACGCCAATGACCGCTCAGGCGTCTGGCGTCGTTCAAGCGGTCTATTGTGATCCCGGATTGAAAGTGGCGAAAGGCCAACTCTGCGCGAAACTTGATCCACGTCCCTTCGATGACATCATCGAAGGGAAGAAAGCCGCGCTTGCCGCGGCTGAAGCGACGCTCTCCGGAAACAGGACAAGCCTCGCGGCCGCGGAAGCGGACCTCGATCGCAAGACGACGCTTTCGAAGCGCCGCGCCATCGCTCGCAAGGCGCTTGAGGCGTCGCGAAAAGCGGTTGCTCAGGCGCAGGCGCGCATAAGCCTGGCCGAGGCGGCGATCGCCGAACGCCGAGAAGCGCTGGCGGCAGCCGAGGCGGCGCTCAGCAAGACAGACGTTTTTGCGCCTTCCGAAGGGATCATTGTAGAGAGAAACGTCGAAGCGGGACAGAGAATCATCGCGGGCGTAGAAAAGCCGCTCTTCCTCATCGCAACCGATCTTGCGAACGTACGAGTGGCGATCGATGTCGTCGAAAAAAATGCTGGAAAGATCGAAGTTGGCGACGCAGCTGTCATCACGGTTGCGACTCTGCCCGGCAAGAAATTTTTCGGCGTGGTCAGCGGCGTGCGACGTGCAGAGGCAGGTAAAAATGGCGTCACATACGGGGTTGCAATCGACACAGCCAACCCGGATCAATTGCTTGAACCCGGCATGACGGCGACCGCGAGAATTGATGTTGACGGTCGCGACGCTTGGCGTTGATCGCGCTCACACGACACCCAATCTTCGCTCACGACATCATCGACGTCGCGTCGACTCGCGGAACGAATGACGCCGCCAGAAGAAGCGTCGTACATGTGCGTCTCGGCTGCATGGAAGGGCCATGTGCGCGAGCGTCAATGTAGCGGGTGCTTTTCATTGCCATGCTTTCTTGACCAGCGCAGCAACCATCATGCGTCGAGGAACGGCGCGCCGTTCAAGGACTGGGTGCTGCGACTTCGTTGTTCTCGACGAACTCGACTGCCCTTCGCGCAGGCCGGCGGCGAATTGCTGTTCCATCTCGTGAGCCGGCTTTATGAGCGCACCTCGGTGATCGTCACGACCAATCTGGCCTTCGGCGAATGGAGCACGATCTTCGCACGCTGAATGTGCTTGAGCGGGCGGGAGCGATCCGCCGCGATCACTTCCAGCGCGTTGCGGTCATCTTCGAAGAGAATGATGCTGACTGTCTGGGCCATGACGCAAATTCGCACGCGCCGAACCCCTCTGTGGACTCCTATGTCGGCGCATTGCACTAGGCCCAAGATTTGACGCGTTCCGCCGTGTAAGCGGGCGAAGAATGTCTTCGCGACAGTTGCTGTCATACCGACGTGTCGGGGATCACCGCCATGCATTCGCGCGCCGTCAGTTCTTCCTCGCGGTAAAGGCGGTAGATGCGGTTCTTACCCGACTTCTCGCTATCCCGCCGCCTGCAATGCGCCGGACTCGAATCGCCTCGGAGGAATTTCTCATGGGCAGGTCAAATTCAGCAAGGACGACGCTGAATATAAGCGAACAAACTCGGGATAAATTCCCTAAGAAGACAAGACATATTCCCGTGTTGTACTTATACAACGCGCTGATATGTATTGATTTAATCGATTGATCGGCGCCGTTCGCCAGCATAACAAACATCTAGGCTGAGCTCGGAACCGCATTTCTGCGAACTCGGAGCCGAATCTTACACGCGCTCGTTGCCGGGAACGCTCGGTAGACCGCCAAGGAAATGTTGAAATGGGGAATAAGCGCAGAATTCCGTTCGCGTCTATCTCGCTTCTGGCTTTGACAAACGCTGTCCCTGCCTTTGGCCAGCAAACGCTGCCCGTCATCGATGTCGGCGCCAGAGGCGCGGTCAATGGACGCGCTAGGTCGAGTTCGGGGGCCGCCACTCGGGCGCGCATCAGCGCCAGTCAACAGGGCTCGGGTACCGCCACAACCCCGCTGCCGACCTTCACGAACGCGACATTCAGAAGCGGCCCGACGGGCGTCGACAATTATCTCGCCACAGGAACCTTCACGGCCACGCGGACCAACACAAAGCTGTTGGATATTCCGCAGGCGGTGAGCATCGTTACGAAAAAGCAGATGGAGGACCGCGCTGTCCTGAGCCTTGGTCAGGCGCTGCAGTATACGCCGGGCGTCGTCGTGTCGCAGGGCGAAGGCAGCCGCGACCAGGTTCTTATTCGCGGTCAAAACACGACGGCCGACTTTTACGTCGATGGGATGAGAGACGACGCGGAATATTTCCGCGATATTTACAATATTGACAGCGTCGAAGTGCTGAAGGGGCCAAGCGCCCTTATCTTTGGCCGAGGCGGCGGCGGCGGCATCATCAACCGTGTGACCAAGAAGGCGGACTTCAATACGATTCGTAATTTCTGGGTTTATACGGGCAGCTTTGCCCAGAAGCGCTTAACGGCCGATGTCGGCCAAGCGATCAACAACGATCTGGCCTTCCGTCTCAACGGGATGTACGAGCACTCGTACGGCTTCAGAGACCATTTCAAGCTGGAGCGATATGGCATCAATCCTGCGTTCACTTGGCGGCCGCTCGAGAGGACATTCGTCACCGCGAGCTATGAGCATTTTTCAGATCGCCGCACGGCTGATCGCGGCATCCCCTCCATTGGCGGGATCTTCGTTGGAGACTATGTCCTTCAGCCTGGCCAGCCGTGGTTCGGGGGGAGCCGCAGTGACTTATTCGGGATGCCTTCGAATATCGTGCATAACAGGTTCGACGCCGTGCGCGTCGTCGAAGATCACACTACGGATTTCGGCCTGAATATCCATAATCAGACGGCTTTTGTCAGCTATGGCAGACAAACCGAAATGGCTTTTCCGGACGACGACGGCGCCGTCAACGCCAACCTTCAAGTGCCATTGCGCGGATACAGAAACGACAAGCCAAGAGTGAACATCTTCAACAGAACGGATCTGACGTACGGCTTCGAAATGACGCCCGATATCAGACATACCGTGCTTGTCGGCGCTGAATTCGGCTATCAGAAGAGCTTCGATTGGCGCAATCGGGGATTGTGGAACGATCCGGTGCCGAGGCGGGCGAATCGCGTCTTGTGGACGACGGTCTTCAATCCGACGGTCTATAATCAGATGTTTTTCACTCAGATGCAGCGTCGACGGCGTACGGACCTCGATGTCGCCTCTGGCTATATTCAGGATCAGATCGCCATCACGCCATACATCGATGTGCTGGCGGGCGTTCGCTTCGACAGCTTCAGTTTGAGGTTTCAGAGCAATCTGAACGAGGATGGAGTTTATACGACCGGCCCGGATGCGACACGCCTTGGGCGGGTTGACAACGTCTGGTCGCCCCGTTTCGGACTGGTCGTAAAGCCGTGGGATGGCCTGTCGCTTTATGGAGCCTATTCGCGATCCTTCCTGCCGGCGGCGGGCGATCAATTCACCAATCTCGACGGCGAACTGGTGCGCGGGGCCGTCGATCCTCAGACGCTTGCGCCTCAGAGCTTCAAAAATATTGAAGCCGGCTTCAAGGCTCAGGTGATGCCGCGGCTTCTGTTCACCGGCGCGATCTATCAGCTCGATCGTAACAACCAGATCATCGAGTATCAGGAAGACTTCAATCTCGTTACGAGCACGCGCACGAGTGGCGGGGAGATCGCTCTTATCGGCAATCCGACGGATGAATGGTCCGTTACTCTGGGTTACGGCCATCAGCGCTCCAACATCACGCGTGCGGACAGGGATTTCGCGGTAGGGAAAGTGACGCCGTCCGTTCCGCTGAACACCTTTTCGTTCTGGAACAAATACGACATGTCGTCGCTTTTCGATGCTTCTCCGGGAACGATCGGCGTCGGCGGAGGCGTCATTCACAATTCGAGCTTCTTCCCCTCGCCCGACAATGCCGTCTTGATCCCCGGATATACGAGAGTTGACGGAGCTGTGTACGTGCAGCTATCCGAAAACATCTCTGGCCAGCTGAACATCGAGAATATCGGCGGCATCCGATATTACCCGACAGCGCACAGAAACAACCTCATTTCCCCCGGCGCACCCCGTTCGGCCTTGTTCACGCTGCATGCACGGTTCTGACGAAGGACGTCACCTGTTCATGGCATTGGACAGTAATTCGAAAGACGAATACCTTCGTGCCTGGCTCCTATAGCCTCGACCAATCCGACAAAGGGAATATCGCGCGGCGAAGCGCGTCAGCGCCGGCGCCGCTTCATGCGCAAAACGCGACGCGGGATATTTG
>JALHNR010000223.1 GCA_022843525.1 Methylocystis sp.
AAGGATCGGCTGAGGTGCCGCGAATGAAGGCGACGTCGATCTTGGTGGCGATGTAGAAGAGCCACTCCTCGCCCATGATGTTATGGTATTTGACCATGTCCTCCTTGGTGCGGTCGTTCACCTTGCCGCCGCCAAAGCGCGGGTCGACGTAGGTATAGAGACCGACTTTGGAGAAGAGTCCCGGCTGGCCGGAGGCGCAGGCGCGGTAGAGCTGCGAGATGACGCCCTGCGGGAGATTATAGCCGCAGATCTTATTCTCCTGCGCCGCCTGGGCGACCTTCGGCATGCGGCCGAAATTGGCGGCGATGACCCGGCGCAGCAATCCTTCGTGATGAAAGCGCCCCGTGCCCAGGCCCTTGGAGTCGCCGGCGCCCGCGGTCATGATCAGCGTGAGGTCGCGCGGATGCTGGCTCTCGACGAAGCGCTTTTCCAAAGCGGCGTGCAAGGCCTCGGGAATGCAGCTCTGGACGAAGCCGGTGGTGGTTACGACGTCATTGTCGCGAATGAGCGCAATCGCCTCGTCGGCGGTAATGACTTTGTTGTTCGCCATGTCCTCAGGGTTCCCTCGCTCCCCACTCTTTTATTGATTGCGGACCGTTGACGTCGCCGCTCTGGTGGGCGTTTTGCACAAAATGAGCGCTCAACCGTAGAGACCGCGCCGCTCTTGCGCAATAGCGGCGATGCGCCGCAGTTCGCCCGCAACCTCGCCAACGCGCGGGAGATTGGCCCTTAGAGCGCTTCCCGATCACATGGAGTCATGTGATCGATAAGGAATCGCTCAAGATCAAAGTATTGGAGCAGGTTCTCATCGAAAACGTCTGTCAACTTTTTCGGAACCTGTTCTAGTCGCCGCGGTAGACGCAGCCCTCGAAACAGCTGTCGCGAAAGACGCCAACTTCGGCAAGACCCGGCAATGTCGGCGAGAGGTCGCGCCAGATGTAGGCGCAGAGATTTTCGAGCGTCGGCTTCCCCAGCCCTTCAAGATCATTGAGAAACGAGTGATCGAGGCGTTCGCGCAGCTCCGCGAGCCTACGGCCAAGCTTGCCGAGGTCCATCACCCATTGCTCTTCGGGGGTGGGCGCGCCGCGGAGGGTGACGCGCACGCGAAAGGAATGGCCATGCAGATTGCGGTATTTTCCGCCCTCTGGAGCCTCGGGATCATAGAGCGCGTGCGCCGCCTCGAAATAAAACTCCCGAAAGACCTCGAAACTCGACACCGTCACTTCACCCCGATCGCCTTGTGGGTTTGCAAAGACAGACGCCAGCGCGGATGCGCCAGGCAGTAGCTGACCGCGGCATCCGTATTGCGCGAAACATCCGGCCCGTCCATGGGCTGCAACAGAAAATGCGCGAAGTCGAGCCGCTCATAGGCGGCGGGGTCGACGCCCTGCTGGGGGAAGACCAGCTTCAATTCCGCGCCGCGCGTCTGGATCAGCGGCGCGCCACCCTTGGGCGACACGCAGATCCAGTCGATCCCGAAGATGACGGGCAGCGTGCCGTTCGTCTCGATGGCGATCTCGAAGCCCTGCCCGTGCAGCGCCGCGACCAAGGCCTCATCAATCTGCAGCATGGGCTCGCCGCCGGTCAGCACCGTGAAGCGTCGTTCGCGGCCCTCGCCCCACAGCGTCGCCAAATGGCCGGCAAGCGCGGCGGCGTCGGCGAACTTTCCTCCGCCCTCGCCCTCGAAGCCGACGAAGTCCGTGTCGCAGAACTGGCACTGCGCGGCGGCGCGATCCTCTTCGCGCCCGCTCCACAGATTGCAGCCGGCGAAGCGGCAGAAGACCGCGGCGCGGCCCGCGTTAACGCCTTCGCCCTGCAGCGTTTTGAAGGCTTCCTTGACGATGTAGGCCATTGTTCGCTCTAGCGCGGACGCCGCGCGGCGTAAAGCGAGGCCGCCCCTCACCCGTTCTTGGGAAGCTCCTTGTCCTTGCCGTCCGGTTCGGGCGCGGGCTGCGGGCGCGGGTCGAGGCTGCGGATATAGGAGACGATGTCGTCGATCTCCTTGCGCGAGAGATGCATGTTGGGCATCGGCGGATGCGGATCCATCAGGAAATGGCCAAGCTTTTTCCTGTCGGTTCGGCGCTGGGCGATATCGAAGAAGGACGGCGCGTCGGCCGAGGCGCTGGTCTGATCCGACGTCACCACATGGCAGGACGCGCACCATCGCTTCGCGACGATCGCGCCGCGCTGGGCGTCGCCCGCGGCAAGCGCCATAGTTGCGAAAGCGGCGCTCCCGCCGACGAGGGCCATAGAGAGCGTAAGGCGTCGAAGCTGCATGTGGTTTTCCTTAAGCGGGAGCCGTCGATTCGCTTCGCATGAAAGCACAAGCGCGGCTCGCTGGGTATCGGCGCCTCTCCTGCAAGCTTGCGTCAGGACGACGCGTGTCCGCGAGGCGCTGCTGCATTTTTGCAACAGACATGTGTTCTGATTGCAACAGTACGGCGGATTAGCATCTTGCCCACGATTGTCGCTGCGGCAGCCCCTTTTCAGACACAAAAGCTGAGCTAAGGTGATCGGGTCACAAGCTCATTCGAGATGCGGAGACAGGCGCCGAAAGATTTCGCTTTCGGCCGCAGGTTCCTTCTTTCCCTCTCGCTGATCAGCGTGACGGCTGGCGTATGGCCTCAAAAGACGTCGGGCGTCTTCAGGGTTGAAGGAAGTCGGAACATTATGGTCGGAAGTGTTCATACGGGCGTGATTTCAGCCTTCAGGCGCAAGAGGCGCACGGCGTTGCCGATCTGCCTTTTCGCGACGAGCCTAGGCATGCTGGTGACGGCTTTCGTCGCGCCGGCGCCGGCGCTTGACGCGCCTCGCACCACCGCCAGGGCCGAGGCGCAACCTCTGCCGATGTTCAAGGATCCGCGCGAAGCGCTACGCGCCGGAGTCGAAAGCTACCATGCCGGCGACGCCGTGACCTCGGTCACGGCGCTACGCTATGCCGCAGAAGGCGGCGAGCCGCTGGCGAAATGGAAGCTTGGCCGGATGTACGCCGAAGGCGACGGCGTCGATCGCGACGACGCCAAGGCTTACGAATATTTCGCGCAAATCGTCGATCACTACGCCGACGACGAGCCGGATCCACGCGAGCGGTCGATAGCGGCGAGCGCCTTTGTCGCCGTGGGCGTCTATCTGCGTGACGGCGTTCCAAGCGCAAAGATAAAGCCCGATCTCGATCGCGCATTCGATCTGTTCCGTTACGCCGCGACCTATTTCCGCAACGCCGACGCGCAATACAATCTGGCGCGAATGTACCTGGAAGGGGCCGGCGTCAAAAAGAACGTCCGCCAGGGCGTGAATTGGCTGGAGCTGGCGGCACGCAAGGGCCACCCGCAGGCGCAGGCGATGCTCGGCCGGATGATGTTCACTGGCGAGGCGAGCGGCGAGCCGGAACGCGCGCGCGGACTCATGTATCTGACGCTGGCGCGCGACGCCGCGGGCGGCGTGGCCCGCGACCAATGGATCGCGGATTTGCACGCCGAAGCGCTGAATTCCGCCAGCGACGCCGACCGTAGCGCGGCCGTCACCATGCTCGAAGGCTACCTGCGCGAACGCAACTGACGTTCAGATTTCAACCGGCTTGGGCCGCAGCGCCCTTGAACTTCACCGGAATGCTCAAGAAGCGCGCGCCATCTCCGCGCGGCGGCGGAAATTTGCCGGCGCGAATGTTCACCTGAATTGAGGGGAGCAGCAGCCGCGGCGCGGCAAGCTCCTGATCGCGCTTCTGTCGCCGGGCCACGAAGTCCTCCTCGCTGACGCCGTCCTTGATCTGCACGTTCTTGGCGCGCTGCTCGGCGACGGTTGTTTCCCAAGCGTAGACGTCTCGTCCCGGCGCTTTGTAGTCGTGACACATGAAGAGCCGCGTCTGCGGGGGCAGCGACAGAATGCGGCGGATCGATTGGTAAAGCGCATGCGCGTCGCCGCCGGGGAAATCCGCGCGCGCTGTGCCATAGTCGGGCATGAACAGCGTGTCGCCGACAAACACCGCATCGCCGATCTTATAGGCGACGTCGGCCGGCGTGTGGCCGGGCGTGTAGATCGTTTCGCCCTCGAGTTCGCCGATGTTGAACCGCTCGCCATCCTTGAAGAGGTGGTCGAAGCAACCGCCGTCCGCCGTTACGTCCTCAGCCCCGAACACCGGCTTAAAGATCTTCTGGACCTTGTCGATGTGTTCGCCGATGCCGATCTTCGCGCCGGTCGCCGTCTTGACGATCTGGGCGGCGGAAAGATGGTCGGCGTGCGCGTGAGTCTCGAGCACCCAATCGATTTTTAATCCTTCCCGCGCCGCCTCGGCGAGGATGGCGTCGATTGAATGCGAATCGGCGACGCCGCTCGCCGGATCATAATCGAGCACGGGATCGACGATCGCCGCCCGCTTCGTGGCGGGATCGCTGACGATATAGGTGATCGTGTTGGTGGGCTCGTCAAAGAAGGCCCTCACGGACGGCGCCTGCGGCATCGATCTCTCCTTCATTGTAGCGCTCAAGCACTTCTCTTCGTTGGCGCTTTCGCCTTTCCTGCTTGCGCCGTCAGATATATGCGCTATAGCTAAATAAGCAAGAGCTAATATTATAGAGCCCAAGAGGAGCGACATGTTGCCGGATCTCCCTCTCGATGTGGCGCTGGGTCTGATTTCCGGCGGACTCGTCGGTTTTACGCTGGCGCTCGTCGGCGGGGGCGGCTCGGTGCTGGCCGTGCCGCTTCTCGTCTATCTTGTCGGCGTGCCCAATCCCCATATCGCGATCGGCTCAAGCGCCGCGGCGGTCGCCGTCAACGCCCTGATGAGTCTCGCCAATCATGCGCGCGCACGGACCATCAAATGGCGCTGCGCCTCTGTCTTCGCAATTTTCGGGGTTGCTGGCGCATTCGGCGGATCGACGCTCGGCAAGATCGTCGACGGCGAGAAGCTGCTCGCGCTGTTCGCGCTGCTGATGGTCGTCGTATCCTATCTGATGCTGCGGCGCCGGGGCGCGCTGGGCTATCCAGCGGTCAGGCTCAACCGCGAGAATTTCCCCCGGCTCGTTGGCGCTGGCGCTACGGCCGGCGCGCTTTCTGGCTTCTTCGGCATCGGCGGCGGCTTCCTGATCGTGCCGGGGCTGATGTTCGCTTCCGACATGCCGATCTTGAACGCCATCGGCTCGTCGCTCGTCGCCGTCGCCGCCTTCGCGGTGACGACTGCGGCGAACTACGCCTATTCAGGCCTCGTCGACTGGGAGCTTGCCGGGACGCTCGTGCTCGGCGGCGCGTTTGGCGGATTGATCGGGGCCGCGGCGGCGCGACATCTGTCGAAGATGCGCGGCGCGCTGAGCGCCGTCTTCGCGACGGTCATCTTCGCGGTGGCGCTCTATGTGCTCTGGCGCAGCGGCGGCGCGCTCGGTCTACTCGATCACGCGGCGAAATCGGCGTAGATCGCGACGTGATCGGAAGGCTTTTCGCCGGCGCGCATCGATTTGACGATCTCCACCCGCGCAAGCCGATCAGAAGCTTGCGGGGAGAGCAGAAGATGGTCGATGCGAAGCCCCTTGTTCTTCTGCCAGGCTCCGGCCTGATAATCCCAGAACGTGTAGAGCCCGCCTTCGTCCGACGTCGCTCGCAAAGCGTCGGCATAGCCAAGATTGATCAGGCGCTGATAGGCGGCGCGGGTCTGCGGCAGGAATAATGCGTCGCCGAGCCACGCGGACGCCTCATAGACGTCGCGCGGCTCCGGGATGACATTGTAATCGCCGGCGAGAACCGTCGGTTCTTCGAGACGAAGCAGCGCCTCCGCATGACGCGTCAGCGTCTCCATGAAGGCGAGCTTGTAGAGGTATTTCTGCGTATCCGGCGGGTTGCCGTTCGGCGCATAGATCGAGGCGACGCGCATGACGCCGCCGGCGCCGTCGGCGATGACCGCTTCCATGTAGCGCGACTGCGCCTCGCCGTCGAAGCCCGGCAGACCGAGAGTGACGTCCTGAAGCGGCGATTTGGAGAGGATCGCGACGCCGTTGAATCCCTTCTGCCCGTGGACAGCGACGTTATATCCGGCGTCTTCGATTTCGAGCCGCGGAAAAACGTGATCCTCGCACTTCGTTTCCTGCAGGCAGAGCGCGTCCGGCGCGGCCTCACGCAAAAAGGCGAGAAGCGGCGCGAGGCGCTGCCTGACAGAATTGACGTTCCAAGTCGCGATGCGCACCGTCGGCTCCCAACGCTCCACGCCCTAATCGAGGCGATAGGTGGCGTGGCAGGCGTTGCAGGCTTGCACGACTTGCGACAGTTCGGCAAGCGCCGGACGCATGTCGCCGCCGGGCCCGATCTTGGCCGCCTCCTGCGCGAATTTGCTTGCCTGCTCATGCATCGTCAGACCGAGCGCGCGCATTTCGTCGGGCATGTGATGCGCCATCATCGCCGGCATATCGCCGAGTTCTCCGCTCTTGGCGTTCGGCTTGCACGCCGCCGCGCCAGACGACGCCATGCCGAGGCGCGTGTCGGCGATTTTCGCCGCGCCCGCGCCGTCACCCTTGCCCAAGGCCGCCAGGATCTCGGCGACCGCCTCCGCATGTCCGCGCATATTGGCGAGCATATGTGCGCGCATCGGCCCCGGAAGGTCGACCTCCTGGCGCGTGTCGCGCATCTTCGGCGACATTTTCATATGCTCCATGTTCATCTGCTTCATATGCGCGCTGTGATCGTCTGTGTCGTCGCCCGCGATAGCTGCGGCGCCGAACAACGAGAGCCCGCATGCTGCGGCTAAGAGAAATCTTCCCATTCTGGCCTCCCCCTTTTCATGTGAGCGGATCAAAAGTAACCCGCGGCGCCGTGTGACACACGAGACGAATCGTCACGGCTGCGCGTCGACGGGCAGAGTGATGATTTGCCCCTGGCGCAACTTTTTATGATTGAGCGCCGGATTGGCGACGGCGATGTCGCGCCAGCGCTTTTCGTCGCCATAGAGTCGCTTGGCGATCGCGCGCAGCGTGTCGCCGCGTCGCACCGTGTAGGTCTTCGGCACGGCGGCCGACGCTGGAGGGCTTTGCGTCGCTTGAGGCGCGCCCTGAACCGCCGAGGCGACAGGGGCGGATGGCTGAGATGGCGCGGCCGGCTTTGCGTCGACGACGACGAACTCCCCGCGCAACATGCCCATCCAGCAGCTCCAGGGAATGACGCCCGTCTTTTCCGGCGTGAATTCGATCGTCTGCCGTCCCGGCTTGACGTCGAATTCACGCTTTAAGGATGGAACCAGGATGCGATTGTTGCAGGTCGTCACTTGCGTCGCGTTGATCACCCATTTGACCGGCACGCCGCGCAGCAGCGTGAAGCGGGTGGGCGTAAAGCCGAGGCCATTGGCCTCCATCTCGATGGTTTGAGTCTTCGGCGCGGCAGGATCCTGCTGTGGCTGAGCGAACTCAACGGGCGCCGGGCTTCGCCAGCCCGTCATC
>JALHNR010000224.1 GCA_022843525.1 Methylocystis sp.
GCCTTGCGTCGTCATTGGCGCCGGCGGCGGGGCGCGCGCGATCGTCCACGGCTTGCTTGAGGCGGGCGCGCGCGAGATTCGGCTGTTCAACCGCACTCTGGCGCGGGCGGACATTCTCGCCAGCGACTTTGGGCCGCGGGTCTCGGCGCTGCGCTGGGAAGAACGCGAGGCGGGGCTCGCCGGAGCGGGGCTTCTCGTCAATGCGACGAGCCAGGGCATGGTCGGCCAGTCGCCGCTGGATCTGTCGCTCGCGGCGCTGCCGACATCGGCGCTCGTCGCCGACATTGTTTATGCGCCGCTGGAGACGCCCTTGTTGGCGGCCGCCCGCACGCATGGCGCGACTCCCGTCGACGGGCTCGGCATGCTGCTGCACCAGGCGCGCCCGGCGTTTCGCGACTGGACCGGCGTGATGCCGGAGGTGACGCCGGCGCTGCGCGCCAAGATCGTCGCAACGCTGTAAAAGATCGTCGCAACGCTATAATAGAAAGAGCGCCGCGACATCGCCGCGGCGCTCTTCTTACATCGATTCGAAGTTCGCGTTACGCCGCGCGCGCGCCGTAGATCGGCGCGATGGAGAAGCTCAGCAGACGTTGCGCGAGCGTCATCAATTCGGTCGACTGCCGCAGAAGCGCGTCGAGCCGGTCGCTCACGAAACGTGACTGAAGAGTCGTCGCCTCGTCGATCGTCTTGGCGTTGGCGAGCCGTTCGGCGAAGTCGAGGAACGCCGTGGCGTTTTCCGACCAGAGCTCGATAGACTTCTGCTGCCAGAGGGCAGGGTCGAATCCTTCGGCCTCGCTTTCGGCGGGCTTTGGCGGTTCGGAGATCGCGAGGGCTGTAGACGGAGCCGCCACGACCGCCGGCGTCTGCGTTTCGACAGGGGCGGGCGCCGGCTCTGCGCTGACAGCTTCATTCGCCGTCGGAGCCGTCTCGGCCTCCGGCGCGCCCGGGGCCAAGCGTTTCGTTTCCGGGGCCTTTGGCTTGGGGGAACCGTTCTGCGGATTGGCCATTGAGCTTCTCCCGGTTAGGACTTCGTCGTCGTGCGCTGGAGGCTCGCGCCAAGCTCCGTGGTCTGCTCCTGGATCGCCCGCAGTTGCGCCTGCACGAACTCCGACTGAAGCTTGAAGACTTCCTGCGGGTCCTTGGCGTGGACGAGCTTCTGGGCCAGATCAAAGGCGGCGTTGACATTGGCCTCGGCAAACGACAGGGCCTTGACGCTGACGTCCTTGGCGCTCGGCAGCCCGAACGGGATGTCAGCCGAAGTGTCGAGCGCCTTCTGCGCGGCTCCGGCGAAACCTTCAAAGGCCTTGCGCGCCTGCTCGACGCTCTTCTCCGCAAAATCGCGGACTTCAGTGGGAATTTGATAGACAGCTTCGACCATGGCGCACCTCCGTGCGGTGAAATTAAACAAGCGCCGCGCTAAACGACATTAACCCGCGTCGCGCCCGGCCCCAATGGCGATCCGGCGAGTTTGATCATACTGCCCGATTTTATGCTGCAATGCAACAAAATTGTGCGCCGCAGCAGGTCGGGAAGTTGGAAACGTAGAAATACGATGAAAGACGCACGACAATCATAGACCTTGCGCGCGGCGGCGACTAATTTGCGTCATCCGTTAGCGTCGAGCCGACGAGACGCCAGACAAGCGCGCGACGAGCGAGACCGTCGGTTGAGGCGGTAGGCAATGGGCGGTTCGCAGCAGGACCTCGAAGAAGACGCGCGAGCAGCCGCTTGCGTGGCGGCGGATCCTGTTTTTTCCGCGCTCGAGGCCTCCGGCGCGCCGGTCGTCGCAGTGAGCGGCGAACCCCTGCGGATTGCTTTTGTGAACGAGTCCGCCCGCGCCGTCTTCGGCGAAGACGCCGGCGCGCTTGCCGAGCGGCTGTTTCGCGGCGACGATCCGGGGCCAAGACGCCTGGCCGAGCTGGTCGGCGACATGCGCCGCCGCCCGGGCCTTCGCCTTGAGCGGCTGCGCTTTCGTGTCTCCGGGCTGGCGCAGACGATCACTTTTCTCTGCCGCAGCCTCGCCGCGGACAGCGGCGCCTGTTTCATTATAGCGGCGCTTGGCGTTCGCGCGGATGGGCCGATGCAGAACCTGCGGCTGGCCGACGATTCGGCGGAAGCGCGGGTCAGCGATGAGACGGCGGCCCTCCGCCGCAGCCTTGCGGCGCGACATGGCGCGCGTTCGCCGCGCTTTCTGTGGAAGACCGACGCGGCTGGACGATTCACCGACGTCAGCCACGGGCTTGCGGATGTTGTCGGCGAAAAGGCGGCCGACGTGCTCGGCCGCTCAGTGCAGGACGCGTCCCAGGCTCTTGCGCTCGACGCTGCATTCGCCCGCGCCGTCGCCTCACGCCGCGCGTGGAGCGGCGTCGAAGTCGATTGGCCCTTGGAACACGACGGCGGATGCGTGCCGACGACGCTCGGCGCTCGGCAGAGGACGGATTCGGCGCGGCGGTTTCTCGGCTATCAGGGCTATGGCGTGTTGCACATCGACCGCGCGCGCGCCGCCGAACCTGCAGCGGCGACGGTTTCCGATGGGAGTTTTGAAGAGAACGCCTTCGAGCCGTCGCGCGACAATGTCGTGATGCTGCGTGCGCCGGCTTCGGCGCGCGTCGATGTGGGAGAGGCGCTCAGTTCGAGCGAACGCCTGGCGTTTGACGAAATCGCGCGTGCGCTCAAGGGCGGCGATCTCGTCATCCCGGCAGCGGAGGCCGCCGCGCCGTCGGAGCCGGAACAACAAGCGGCGCCAACATGGCGCAATCGCGAGTTCATCGCGCCGGGCCCAGAGCAAAGCGCGCTGGCGCTCGCCCGCGCGCTCGAAGAAAAGCTTGCGCGGGCGAAGTCCGAGAGCGCGCTGCTTTGCGTGGCTTTCGACCTCGCCCGCGCGCCGCTTGCGATCGTGGCGGCGGACGGGTTGATCGTGAGAGCCAATGCGCCATTCGCGGCTTGCTTCGGCACGCAGGCGCCTGCGCTTGAGAGCCGCGACCTGACGTCTTTTCTCAGCGCATCAGACGCGCAAATCCTCAGTCGGGCCTTTTCTGACGACCAGCCGCATGCTCACGCGCGCGTATCGCCGACGACAGCGCCGCTCGGCGGGAGCGTCCCCGTCGATCTCATCCTGCGCCGGATCTCCGTCGATGGAAAGCCGATGATGTTGGTTTCCGCCGAGCCTTGGGAGGCCGTGTCTGCGGATGACCGCGCGCTTGAGGCGGCGCGTCTTGCCGCCGAAAGCGCCAATGCGGCGAAGTCCGATTTCCTGACCCGCGTATCGCATGAGATTCGCACCCCGTTAAACGCGATCATGGGTTTTGCGGAAGTGATGATGGAGGAGCGTCTCGGGCCGATCGGCTCTCCTCGCTACAAGGAATATTTGAAAGACATCCGCGCTTCGGGCGCGCATGTCTTATCCCTCGTCAACGATCTTCTGGATCTCTCGAAGATCGAAGCTGGCAAGATGGAGCTTTCCTTCTCGCGCGTTGACGCCAATGCAGCCATCGCCGAATGCGCATCGATCATGCAGGCCCAAGCCAATCAGGGGCGCGTCGTCATGCGTCTCGCGCTTGCGGCGGGCCTGCCGCCGCTGCGCGCCGATGCGCGCTCGCTCAAACAGATACTTCTCAATCTTCTGTCGAATGCAGTGAAGTTCAACGAGCCGGGCGGGCAGGTCATCGTGTCGAGCGCGCTGAATGACGCGGGCTCTGTCGTCATCCGGGTCAAAGACACGGGGATCGGCATGTCGGAGGCGGATGTCGCAACCGCCTTGGAGCCGTTCCGGCAGGTTGGCGCTTCGCGCAGGGCGAGCGGAACGGGGCTTGGACTGCCGCTGACAAAGGCCTTAATCGAGGCGAATCACGCGTCATTCAGCATTAAGAGCCGTCACAATGAGGGCACGCTGATCGAAATCGCGTTTCCGCCGCCGCAAGCTCTCGCGGCGGAGTAGTCCGAACAACGATGGAAGAGGGGCCGGTAAAAAACGAGAGCTGAACCGGAGCAGCTCAGTCCGTTGGCGCGACAACGCCGACGCTTAGGCCAAGCTAGTGCTCGCCAACGGACTGGTATGGGACGTAAAGGCCTTAGTTTTCTTGACCTTAGCGGCCAATCTTCATCGCGACGAGAGCGCCGCCGATGACGATAGCGAGCATGAGTCCCGGGATAAGATACTGCATATTTTTTTCCTCCCACGTTGAGCCAGCCAGTGGCTCTTTTTTCCGGCTTCGCCGCGATACAGCTTCACCAAAGGGCACTGTCTTTGTCAAGCGCCACCTTGCCCTATTTGTGCGGGTTTGTGCCGATCTTCGCTGCATCGGATCGCTATGTCACAGGCGGACAATCGCGGCGCTGAAGCCATTTATCGGCCCATATGAAGTTGCATGGGACAGACTGACCGAGCGTCGCGCATTGCCGCCGTGGCGCGGTTGCGCCAATCTCGCGGCCCTCTTCAAAGGCGACTCGCACCCCTCATGACTTCCGCCGCTCGCATCATCGATCTTAACGCAGACCTCGGGGAAGGTTTCGGCCATTGGCGCATGGGCGACGACGACGCCATGCTTGACAT
Source organism: Methylocystis sp. (assembly GCA_022843525.1). Taxonomy (GTDB): domain Bacteria; phylum Pseudomonadota; class Alphaproteobacteria; order Rhizobiales; family Beijerinckiaceae; genus Methylocystis. The sequence continues at coordinate 4,553 of JALHNR010000224.1, forward strand.
CGTGACGAGCGCTAATGTCGCTTGCGGCTTCCACGCCGGCGACCCCGACATCATGGCGACGACATTCTCGCGCGCCAAAGAGAAGGGAGTGGCGGTCGGCGCCCATGTCGCCTTTCCGGACCTCGCAGGTTTCGGGCGGCGCAGTTTGCCGATGAGCGCGCGGGAGATCGAGCGCGCGGTCGCCTATCAGCTCGGCGCGGCGCAAGCGCTGGCGGCTCTGAGCGGACATCGAATCACGCATGTGAAGGCGCATGGCGCGCTCGCAAATATCGCCGAGCGCGACGCCAACGTCGCGAACGCCATTGCCCGCGCGGTCCGCGGCGTCGACCCGTCGCTCGCGCTGCTCGCGATTGCGCTCTCCGAGCAAACGCACGCCGGCGCGCGCGCGGGGCTGCGCGTCGTGAATGAAATTTTCGCCGACCGCGCCTATACGGACGACGGGCGGCTGCAGCCGAGATCGGAAGAAGGCGCGGTGATCGAGGATATCGAAAGAGCCTGCGCCCGCGTGCGCGACATGCTCGCGAGCGGCGGTCTGGCGACCATCGGCGGCAAACTCCTGCCGACGCAAATCGACTCGGTCTGCGTTCACGGCGATTCGCCGCTTGCGGTTGAAATGGCCCGGAGGCTGCGCGCCGCGCTCGAAGGCGACGGCTGGAAGCTGCGCGCCTTCGCAGGAGCCTAATCGCGATGGAGTATGAGAGGCCGCGCGTTCTCGACTGCGGCGAGTCGGCGCTTTCAGTGGAATTCGGCGACAACGTCGATCCCGCCGTCAACGCCCGCGTGCTCGCGCTCGACGAGCGTCTTCGCGCCGCGCCGCCGGCCGGCCTGCGCGAAATGACGCCCACCTACCGCGCGCTGTTCCTGCGCTACGAGCCGCTTGAAATTTCGCGCGCCGCGCTTGTTGCGGCGATTGAAGGACTGATCGGGACTGCGGGCGTTGAGGCGTCGCAGCCAGCTGCGCGCTGGACCTTTCCCTGCTGCTATGATCCCGAGTTTGCCGAGGATATTGGCGAAGCCGCCGCGCTGCTCGGACAAACGGCGCAATCCATCGCGCAGCTGCACGCCGGCGCCGAATATCGCGCTTACATGTATGGTTTCGCGCCGGGGTGGTGCTACCTCGGCGGACTGCCTCAGGCGCTCGCGATCCCGCGGCGCGTCACCCCCCGCGGTCCGACGCCGCGGGGCGGGGCGTTGATCGGCGGCGCGCTCTCTCTGATCGCCGCTAGTCCCATGCCGACCGGCTGGTATGTCGTCGGACGGACGCCCGAGCGCATGTTCGCGCTGGACCGCAACCCGCCTTTTCTTGTCGCGCCGGGCGACGCCGTGCGCTTTGAGCCGATCGACGCCAAGACATTTCTTTCGCTCGATGCGCGCGCCTTGGCCGGAGAGATTGTGGCGCGCCGGACGACGCTGCTTTGAGCGCGCGGCTGCTTATCGAGGCCGCCGGGCCCGGCGTCACGATCCAGGACGAGGGCCGCTTCGGGCATTCCCGCTACGGCGTCACGCCGGCGGGGCCGATGGATCTTGGCGCTTATCTTGCCGCGACGCGCGCCGCCGGCGCCGACTGCGCGATCGAAGTTTCGCTTGGGGGCATGACGCTTCGGGCGGAAGGCGCGACGCTTTGCGTCGCTGTGGCGGGAGGCGATTTCGACATCCGGCTCGACGGGCGGCCGATGCCGCCGGCGTGCCTGCTGCCGCTTGCCGAGGGCGCACGGCTCGTGCTGCGCGCGGGCGGGTCAGGGGCGTGGTGCTATGTCGCCATCGGCGGAAGGCTCGATCTCGCGCCCACGCTGGGTTCGCGCGCGACGCACGCCCGGTCCGGCCTCGGGCCAACGCCGCTCGCCGCCGGCGACGCCTTAACGTTTGCCGAGGCGGCGCCGCCGCCGCTGGAGCCGCTGGCCTTGGCGGCGCCTTGGCTCGCCGCAAGCGGCGCGCCGATCCGCGTTCTTCTCGGGCCTCAGGCGGATTATTTCGCGCCGGAGGAGATCGAGGCCTTTCTGAACGCACGCTGGCGCATCGGCGCCCGCAGCGATCGTATGGCCTATCGGCTCGAGGGGCCGGCGATCCGGCATCGGCGCGGACATGACATCGTCTCCGACGGCGTCGCCATGGGCGCAATCCAGATTCCAGGCGACGGCGCGCCGCTCGCGCTGATGGCGGACCGACAGCCGACCGGCGGCTATCCGAAAATCGCGACGGTGATCGGGGCGGATCTCGGCCGGCTGGCGCAATTGCGTCCCGGCGAAGACCTGTCCTTCCGCGCCGCGGACTGGGACGAGGCGGTCGCCGCCCGCCGCGCCTATTTTGCGGCCATCGATGCCGGCGCGACGCGCGAGCCTCTAGATGCCGAGATGACCACCGAGTCGCTGCTGGCGGAAAATCTCGTCGGCGGCGTCGTCAACGCGCGAGACTGATTATTCCGCCGGCTCTTTGACCTCGGTGAGGAGAGCGACCGGCTCGGCCGGCTGCGGCGCCGCCGCGGCGAGGGCCGCCTTTGCCGCCGCTTTGCGCCGCTTCCACCATTTGATCAACATCATCCACCACGGGTCGCCGACGTGCAGGTGATAGCGCAGCGGCGTCTTGATGATGGCGAGCACGAGCCCGATCGAGAACAGACACCAGACCGCCGGCCATTCATTGATGTTGCTGGTCGTCAGACCGGCGAGAAACGGCCCCGCAAGCCAGGAGAACAGGATGAAGCGCCAGCTGCCGAAGAGTGCTGGGATGTAGAAGGCCATCAGTGGATATTCGATGTAGCCGCGGCCGAGATAGGCGTTATCGACCATGGAATTGCCAAGGCCATTCGTCGGCAGCAGCCAGGCGATGTGCCATTCGC
>JALHNR010000225.1 GCA_022843525.1 Methylocystis sp.
CGGCGGGCTTTTGAGCCTTGGCGGGCTTTTCGGCCTTGGGCTTCTTTTCCTCAGCCATCGATCAATTCTCCGGAACGCTTGGCGACGCGGACCTTGCGGCCGTCGTCGAGAATCTTGAATCCAACGCGAGTCGCCTTGCCGTCCTTAGGATCGGCGACCGCCAGATTCGACAAATTGATCGGCGCGGCTTTGTTGATGATGCCGGCTTCGCGATCCTTGGTCTGACGCTGGTGGCGCTTGACGATGTTGACGCCGTCGACGACGGCGCGGCCCTCGTCGGGAATCACGCGCAGCACTTCGCCGCTGCGGCCCTTGTCGCGGCCGGCGAGAACGACGACTTTGTCGCCCTTCTTGATCTTGGCGGCCATTACAAAACCTCCGGGGCGAGCGAGATGATCTTCATGTGGTTTTTGGCGCGCAGCTCGCGCGGCACCGGCCCGAAAATGCGGGTGCCGATCGGCTCCTTCTGATTGTTGATCAGCACCGCGGCGTTCGAATCGAAACGGATCACGGAGCCGTCAGCACGCTTGATGTCCTTCGCGGTGCGAACAACGACGGCCTTCAGCACATCGCCCTTCTTGACGCGGCCGCGCGGAATCGCCTCCTTGATCGACACGACAATAATGTCGCCGACGCCGGCGTATTTGCGCTTGGAGCCGCCCAGCACCTTGATGCACATCACGCGGCGCGCGCCGGAGTTGTCGGCGACGTCGAGATTGGTTTGCATCTGAATCATGGCTTACCCGCCTTTCGTTCCGGTCTGGTTTCGGCGAGCCCGCATTGGACTCGCCGACTTCGTCCGGACAGTTCGTTCTAACGACTACGCCTCGGCCGTCACGTCGACGACCCGCCAGCGCTTCAACTTCGAGATCGGCGCGGTCTCTTCGATCGTCACCGAATCGCCCACCTTGAACGCGCCGTTCTCGTCATGGGCGTGATAGTTCTTCGTGCGGCGCACCGTCTTCTGGAACAGCGGGTGGGTGAAGCGACGTTCGACCTTCACCACCACGGTCTTGTTCTGCTTGTCGCTGACGACGACGCCCTGGAGAATTCGCTTCGGCATGGCGCTTTAACCCTGCTTTTCGGCGCGCTTGTGCGCGGCGATGGTTTTCGTGCGGGCAATGTCGCGACGAACGACGCGCACGCGTGAGGTGTTCTCGAGCTGGCCGGTCGCCCGCTGGAAGCGCAGATTGAACTGCTCTTTCTTGAGCTTCAGCACTTCGTCATTGAGCTGATCTTCGGTCATCGCCTTGATGTCGGAGAGGCGCTGTTTGGATTTCATCACGTTCCCCTTATTCGGCGATGCGTTCGATGAAGCGCGTCTTGATCGGCAGCTTCGCGGCGGCAAGCGTCAACGCCTCCCGCGCGATAGGCGCCGGCACGCCGTCGATCTCGAACATGATGCGGCCGGGCGCGACGCGCACGGCCCAGAATTCCGGCGCGCCCTTGCCCTTGCCCATACGCACTTCGGTCGGCTTTTTGGAGACCGGCACGTCGGGGAAGATGCGAATCCAGACGCGGCCGGCGCGCTTCATATGGCGCGTCATGGCGCGGCGCGCGGCTTCGATCTGGCGCGCGGTGATGCGGTCAGGCTCTAGCGCCTTAAGGCCGAACTGCCCGAAGTTCAGCGAAAAGCCCGCCTTGGAGGCGCCACGGATGCGGCCCTTGAAGGCCTTGCGGAACTTGGTGCGTTTGGGTTGCAGCATGATTGCGCTCTTTAATCTTGTTCGTTACGCCGCGTCGCGCGGTTCGCGGTGCTCGCGACGGCGGCGTTCGCCGCCGCGGTCGCGATCGCCATGATCGCCGCCGGACGCCTGTTCGGCCGCCTTCTTGTCCTGCGCCATCGGATCGTGCTCAAGGATTTCGCCCTTGAAGATCCAGACCTTGATGCCGCAAGCGCCATAGGCGGTATGCGCAGTGGCGGTCCCGTAATCGACGTCGGCGCGCAGCGTGTGCAGCGGCACGCGTCCTTCGCGATACCATTCGAGACGGGCGATCTCGGCGCCGCCGAGACGGCCCGAGCAATTGATGCGAATGCCCTGCGCGCCCAACCGAATGGCCGATTGCACGGCGCGCTTCATCGCGCGGCGGAAAGCGACGCGGCGTTCGAGTTGCTGCGCGATCGACTCGGCGACGAGCGCCGCTTCGGTTTCGGGCTTGCGCACTTCGACGATGTTGATGACGACTTCGCTGCCGGTGAGCTTGCCCACGAGCTTGCGGATCTTGTCGATGTCCGCGCCCTTCTTGCCGATGACGACGCCCGGACGCGCCGAATAGATCGTCACGCGGCACTTCTTGTGCGGGCGCTCGATGACGATCTTCGACACCGCCGCCTGCTTCAGCGTTTTCGACACGGTTTCGCGGATCGCCATGTCCTCGTGCAGGAGCTTGGCGTATTCGCCCTTATTGGCGAACCAGCGCGAATCCCAGGTGCGGTTGACGCCCAGTCGCAGCCCGATCGGATTAACCTTCTGACCCATGGTTTTAAATCCTTTAGGCGTTGGCCTGCGCTTCGACTTCGCGCACGATGATCGTCAGATTGGCGAAGGGCTTCTCGACGCGGCTCGCACGGCCGCGGGCGCGGGCGTGGAAACGCTTCATCACCAGCGCCTTGCCGACAAAGGCCTGGGCGACGACGAGATCGTCGACGTCGAGACCGTGATTGTTCTCGGCGTTGGCGATGGCGCTTTCAAGCGCCTTCTTCACCTCATGCGCGATCCGCTTTCTGGAGAACTCCAGATCGGCGAGCGCGCGATCCACCTTCTTGCCGCGGATCAACTGCGCGAGCAGATTGAGCTTCTGCGGCGAGACGCGCAGCATACGCGCGACGGCCTTCGCTTCATTGTCCGCAAGCCGGCGCGGATTGGCTTCCTTCGACATCGTGAGCCTCTCTTAGCCTCTCTTAGCCCCTCTTGGCCTTCTTGTCGGCCGCATGGCCGTGGAAGGTGCGGGTCGGAGCGAATTCGCCGAATTTGTGCCCGATCATGTCTTCCGACACGGACACGGGGATATGCTTCTGGCCGTTATGGACGCCGAAGGTCAGCCCCACGAACTGCGGGATGATCGTGGAGCGTCGGCTCCAGATCTTGATCACCTCGGATCGGCCGGAGCCGCGCGAGGTCTCGGCCTTCTTAAGAAGATAGCCGTCGACGAACGGGCCCTTCCAAATCGAGCGCGCCATGGGTTAGCCCTTCTTCTTGCGATTGTGTCGCGAGGACACAATGAAACGGTCGGTGGATTTATTGGTGCGGGTCTTCTTGCCCTTGGTCGGCTTGCCCCAGGGCGTGACCGGATGACGACCGCCGGAGGTGCGGCCTTCGCCGCCGCCATGCGGATGGTCGATCGGATTCATCGTGACGCCGCGATTGTGCGGACGGCGGCCAAGCCAGCGTGTACGGCCGGCCTTGCCGATCGAGGTGTTCATATGATCGGGATTGGACACGGCGCCGAGCGTCGCGAAGCACTGGCCGTGCACGAGGCGCTGCTCGCCAGAATTCAGTCTGATGATCACATAGCCCTGGTCGCGGCCGACGATCTGCGCATAGGTGCCGGCCGACCGGGCGATCGCGCCGCCCTTGCCGATTTTCATCTCGACATTGTGCACAATGGCGCCGACGGGGATGTTGGCGATCGGCATGGCGTTGCCGGGCTTCACGTCGACCTGATTGCCGGCGATCACTTCGTCGCCGACGGAGAGCCGCTGCGGCGCCAGAATATAGGCAAGCTCATTGTCCGCGTAGCGAATGAGCGCGATGAACGCCGTGCGGTTCGGATCATATTCGAGCCGCTCGACCTTCCCCGAAACGTCGAGCTTGCGCCGCTTGAAATCGACGACGCGATAGGCCTGCTTATGGCCGCCGCCGCGAAAACGCACGGTGATCCGGCCGGTGTTGTTGCGCCCGCCCTTTGAGCTCTTGCCCTCGGTCAGAGTCTTGACCGGCTTGCCCTTGTAGAGCTCTCTGCGGTCGACAATGACGAGCTGGCGAAGGCTCGGCGTGACCGGCTTGAATGTCTTCAGCGCCATCGTTCTATCCCCACGCCTTCCTTACAGTCCGGTCGTCACGTCGATCTTGTGGCCCTCGGCGAGAGTCACGACCGCTTTCTTGACGTCGCTCTGCTGGCCGCGCTGTCCCCGGAAGGTCTTGACCTTGCCCTTGCGCACCAGCGTATTGACCGCTTCGACCTTGACGTCGAAGAGACCTTCGACCGCCGCCTTGATCTGCGGCTTCGTCGCGGTCTTCGCGACCTTGAAGACCACCTTATTGCTCTCCGAGGCGAGCGTCGCCTTCTCGGTGATGACCGGGGCGACGATCACGTCGTAATGGCGAACGTCCTTGCTCATTTCAGTCGCGCCTCCAGCGCGTCCACTGCGGCGCGGGTCAACACCAGCTTCTCGCGGCGGAGAATGTCGTAAACATTGACGCCTTCGACGGGCAGGATGTCGATCTTCGGGATATTGCGTGCGGCGAGCACGAAATTGTTCTGCGGCGCGCCGCCAACGATGATGATCGCGTTCTCGAGGCCCGTCTTGGCGAAACTCGAGGCGAGCAGCTTCGTCTTGGGCTCGGCGAGCTCCGCCGTCTCCCAAACGATGATGCCGCCGTCCTTGGCTTTCGCGGACAGAGCATGTTTCAGCGCGAGCTGGCGCACCTTCTTGGTCAGGTCATGCGCATGGCTGCGCACCACCGGGCCGAAGGCGCGTCCGCCGCCGCGGAACTGCGGCGCGCGCGCCGAGCCGTGACGGGCGCCGCCGGTGCCCTTCTGCTTGTGCAGCTTCTTGCCCGACCGCGCGATCTCGGCGCGGTTCTTCACCGCATGGGTGCCGGCGCGCCGCTTGGCCAGCTGCCAGCGGATCATGCGGAAGATCAGGTCTTTGCGCGGCTCAAGGCCGAAGACCTCATCGGAAAGTTCGATCGAACCGGCCGCCTGGCCGTCGAACGACGTGACGTCGATCTTCACGGCTCAGTCCTCCTTCTGCGCTTCTTGCGGAGCGGCGTCTGAATTCGCAGCTTCACCCTGTCCGTTGCCGAGGCGGAATTTGCCCGGCTGCGGCGCATCCTTCGGCAGCGCGCGTTTCACCGCGTCGCGCACGAAAATCCAACCGCCGGCCGTGCCCGGCACCGCGCCTTCGACCAGCAGCAGTCCCCGGGCCGGGTCGGTCTGCACCACTCGCAGATTTTGCGTGGTGACGCGCTCGACGCCCATATGGCCGGCCATTTTCTTGTTCTTGAAGGTCTTGCCCGGGTCCTGACGGCCGCCGGTCGAACCGTGCGAACGGTGCGAAACGGAGACGCCGTGGGTCGCGCGCAGACCGCCGAAGCCCCAACGCTTCATCGGGCCGGCGAAGCCCTTGCCGGTGGAGGTTCCAGTCACGTCGACGAACTGGCCGACGACGAAATGATCCGCCGTGATTTCGGCGCCGATCGGCAGCAACTCTTCCTCTTTCACCCGAAACTCGGCGAGCTTCATCTTCGGCTCCACCGAGGCCGCGGCGAACCGCGTGCGTTCGGCCTTCGAGACATTCTTGACCTTGGCGCGGCCGATGCCGAGTTGAACGGCGGTGTAGCCGTTCTTCTCTTGAGTCCGCTGCGCGACGACCTGGCAGCCGTCGAGCTTCAGGACCGTGACCGGCACATGCTCGCCCGCCTCCGTGAAGATGCGGGTCATTCCGACCTTTTGCGCGATGACGCCCGACCGCATGATCCAATCCTTCGCAAAGCGCGCTCGCATCCTTTAGCGAGCGCCGCCTGAATCCGTTTAGAGCTTGATCTCGACATCCACGCCGGCGGCGAGATCGAGCTTCATGAGCGCGTCCACCGTTTGCGGGGTGGGATCGACGATGTCGAGAACGCGTTTATGCGTTCTGATCTCGAACTGTTCGCGCGACTTCTTGTCGATATGCGGCGAACGGTTCACCGTGAATTTTTCGATGCGTGTCGGAAGCGGAATCGGACCGCGGACCTGAGCGCCCGTGCGCTTGGCCGTCGAGACGATCTCCTTCGTCGACGTGTCGAGAATCCGGTGATCGAACGCCTTAAGGCGAATCCGGATATTTTGACCGTTCATTTTTCCGTCCTTTAGGACCGCGAGCAGTTCTGCTCGCCTTCATGCGCCGCGCGCCGTTGCGCGCGACTTCTTTCACAAGAGCGAGCGCTTGGCCCGCGGCCCGGGATTCGCTTTACTCGATGATGCTGGCGACGACGCCGGCGCCGACCGTTCTGCCGCCTTCGCGGATGGCGAAGCGCAGCTTCTCCTCCATGGCGATCGGCACGATCAGCGCGACTTCCATCGTCACATTGTCGCCCGGCATCACCATCTCCACGCCCTCCGGCAACGTGACGATGCCGGTCACGTCCGTCGTGCGGAAGTAGAATTGCGGGCGATAGTTGGTGAAGAACGGCGTATGACGGCCGCCCTCTTCCTTGGTGAGGATATACGCCTCAGCCTTGAATTTCGTGTGCGGCTTCACCGAACCCGGCTTGCACAGCACCTGGCCGCGCTCGACGTCCTCGCGCTTCGTGCCGCGCAGCAGACAGCCCACATTGTCGCCCGCCTCGCCCTGGTCGAGCAGCTTGCGGAACATCTCGACGCCCGTCACCGTCGACTTCGTCGTCGGACGGATGCCGACGATCTCGACTTCCTCGCCCACCTTGATCACGCCGCGCTCAATGCGCCCCGTCACCACCGTGCCGCGGCCCGAAATCGAGAACACGTCCTCGACCGGCATCAGGAACGGCTGATCCTTCGGACGCTCCGGCTGCGGGATGTAGGCGTCGACCGTCTCCATCAGCTTCAGGATCGCGTCATGGCCGATCTCGGGGTTCTTGCCCTCGAGCGCGCACAGCGCCGAACCCTTGGTGATCGGAATGTCGTCGCCGGGGAACTCATATTTGCTGAGCAGCTCGCGCACTTCGAGCTCGACGAGTTCCAGAAGCTCCGGATCGTCGACCATGTCGACCTTGTTCAAGAACACGACGAGCGCCGGCACGCCGACCTGACGGGCGAGCAGAATGTGCTCGCGGGTCTGCGGCATCGGACCGTCGGCGGCCGAGACCACCAGGATCGCGCCGTCCATCTGCGCCGCGCCGGTGATCATGTTCTTCACATAATCGGCGTGGCCGGGGCAATCGACATGCGCGTAATGGCGGTTCTTCGTCTCATATTCGACATGCGCCGTCGAAATCGTGATGCCACGCGCCTTCTCTTCCGGCGCCTTGTCGATCTGATCATAGGCCGTAAAGGTCGCGCCGCCCGACTCCGCCAGAACCTTGGTGATCGCCGCCGTCAAAGACGTCTTGCCATGGTCGACGTGCCCAATCGTCCCAATGTTGCAGTGCGGCTTCGTGCGTGAAAACTTTTCCTTGGCCAT
>JALHNR010000226.1 GCA_022843525.1 Methylocystis sp.
CCATGAAGGCGTTTTATCCCTCCAAGCCGCCGTTTTCGCTGCTCCATGTCAATACGACCTGGAAATTTCGCGAGATGATCGAGTTTCGCGACCGTCGCATGAAAGAGCTTGGCCTCGAGCTCATCGAATATATCAATCCCAGAGGGGTTGAGATGAACATCAGCCCCTTCGTTCATGGCTCGAAGCTTCACACCGAGATCATGAAGACCGAGGCGCTGAAGCAGGCGTTGGACAAGTATAAGTTCGACGCCGCTTTTGGCGGGGCGCGTCGCGACGAGGAAAAATCCCGCGCCAAGGAGCGCGTGCTGTCCTTTCGCACGGCGCAGCACCGCTGGGACCCGAAGAATCAGCGCCCTGAATTCTGGCGTCTTTACAATACGCGAAAGGCTCCGGGCGAGAGCCTGCGTGTCTTCCCGATGTCGAATTGGACCGAGGCGGATATCTGGGATTACGTCGCGCGCGAGAACATCCCCGTCGTTCCGCTCTATTTCGCCAAGGAGCGCCCGGTCGTGCGCCGCGGCGGCACGCTCATCATGGTCGACGACGCCCGCATGGAGCTCGCGCCCGGCGAATCGATCGAACATAAGATGGTGCGCTTCCGTACGCTCGGCTGCTATCCGTTGACGGGCGGCATCGAAAGCGATGCGGCCAGTCTCGAAGAGATCATTGCGGAGATGCGCGAAAGCCGCTCCTCGGAGCGCCAGGGGCGGCTCATCGACCACGACGGCTCCAGCTCCATGGAGCAAAAGAAGCAGGAAGGATATTTCTGACATGCACGGCGCCGTCGCTGCCGCATCGCCGTCGCGCGCGCCAGCGCGGTTGGTCGGCGAAAAGCCGCTCTTGCGGTTCATCACCTGCGGCTCGGTCGACGACGGCAAATCGACGCTGATCGGTCGTCTGCTGTACGACGCCGATCTCGCGCCCGACGACATCATCGCGGCGCTGGAGAGCGATTCGAAAAAGCACGGCACTCAGGGCGAAGAGCTCGATTTCGCCCTGCTCGTCGACGGGCTTGCGGCCGAGCGCGAACAAGGCATCACCATCGACGTCGCCTATCGCTATTTCGCGACCGACAAGCGCAAGTTCATCGTCGCCGACACGCCCGGCCACGAGCAATACACCCGCAACATGGCCGTCGGCGCCTCGACCGCGGAGCTCGCCATTCTGCTTGTCGACGCGCGCAAGGGCATCCTGCCGCAAACGCGACGTCACAGCGTCATCACCTCGATGTTCGGCGTCCGCCATGTCGTCGTCGCGGTCAACAAGATGGATCTCGTCGGCTACAGCGAAGAGGTGTTCCGCAAGATCGAAGCGGATTTTCATGCCTTCGCCGACCATCTTCGCTTCGCGTCCATTTACGTCGCGCCGCTCGTCGCCAAGGACGGCGATAATCTTGTCCACCACAGCGCCCATATGCCTTGGCACGATGGGCCGCCGCTGCTCTCCTATCTTGAGGGCGTCGCGGTGGAGGACGCCACGCGGATTGCGCCCTTCCGCATGCCCGTACAATGGGTGAATCGGCCTAATCTCGACTTCCGCGGGTTCTCTGGCTTCATCAGCGGCGGCAATATTCAGCCGGGCGACATCGTGCGCGTTCTGCCCTCGGGGCGCGACACGCGCGTCGCCAGGATCGTGACCTTCGATGGCGATCTCGAAAGCGCCGTTTCCGGCCAATCGGCGACCCTCACGCTCACCGAAGAGATAGACATTTCGCGCGGCGATCTTTTGTGTTCGCCGGTCTCGCCGGCGAAGACCGGGGATCGTCTCGAAGCGAAGCTGTTGTGGCTGGTGCGTGAGCCTCTTGTCGTCGGCAAGAGCTATCTCTTGAAGCTCGGGACGAAGACGGCGCCGGCCGCCGTGACCGCGGTCGACGCGCGCATCGATATCGAAACCGGCCTGCCGCAGCCGCTCCCTGAAGGGTCGACGCTCGCCTTCAACGAGATCGGCGGCGCGCGCCTGTCGCTCGAGACCGTGATCGCCTGCGATCCCTATGGCGAGAACCGCGAAACCGGCGGATTCATTCTCATCGACCGCATCACCAATGAAACGGTCGCGGTCGGCATGGTCAAAGCCGTCGCCGCATCGAATGGCCGCGTCGCGCCGCCGCTGACGGACCTCAGCTACGCCTCTATGGAAGGCCTGCCGCTGGCGCGGGAGTCGTTTCGACCGACCCCGACGCGCAGCCTGGTGAAGGCGCTGTCCTGGCTCCTGCCGGCCAGCATTTCGACCTTCCTGATCGTCTACGTTTTCGTTCAGAGCGCCGCACTCGCCGCCGAAATCACCGGCGTCGAAATGATCGCGATCTTCGCGCTCTATTATCTTCACGAGCGGTTCTGGTTGCGATTAAGCTTCGGGCTGGGGACCGAAGACGCGCCTGACCGAGATGACCCCAGCCTGTAATAAGAAATTCGTTCGAACTGCTCGGGTGTCATTCCCGACGCGCGCAACGCGCGCGATCGGGAATCCAGAGCGACACCCAATATCCTTGTTGTGGCTCTAGATTCCCGGTCAGGTCTTCGGCCTGCCGGGAATGACACGGCCCGAGCGAACGGATCAGCCGGACGCGCCGTCAGTGGGCTTCGTCCCAATTGACGGCGGCGCGCGCATCGACTTTCAGCGGCACGGCGAGATGGACGGCGGGCGCGGGCGCCTGCTCCATGACGCGGCGCGCGAGTTCGATCGTCGCCTCGGCTTCATCGTTCGGCGCTTCGAAGACAAGCTCGTCATGCACCTGCAGAAGCATCTGCGCCGAGAGTCCGGCGCGTGTGAGCGCGTCATCCATCCGTATCATGGCGCGTCTGATGATGTCCGCGGCCGCGCCCTGGATCGGCGCGTTGATCGCCGCGCGCTCATAGAAGGCGCGGTCTGACGCATTGGCCGATGAGATGCCGGGAAAGTGGTAGATTCGGCCGAAAATCGTCGAGACTTCGCCTTTCTCTCGTACCGTCTTGCGCGTTGAATCCATGTAGTCGCGAATGCCGGGAAAGCGTTCGAAATAGCGCTTGATGTAGGCGCTCGCCTCTTCGCGCGGAATGCTCAGCTGATTGGCGAGGCCGAAGGCGGATATGCCGTAGATGATGCCGAAGTTGATCGCCTTGGCGCGGCGGCGCGTTTCGGCCGGCATGTCCTTGATGGGCACGTTGAACATTTCGCTCGCCGTCATCGCGTGAATGTCGAGGTTTTCGGCGAAGGCGCGTCTGAGCTGAGGAATGTCGGCGATATGGGCGAGCAGCCGCAACTCGATCTGCGAATAATCCGCCGAGATCAACACATGGCCGGGCGCAGAAACAAAGGCCTTGCGGATTTTACGGCCGGCCTCGTTGCGCACGGGAATGTTCTGCAGATTGGGCTCGGATGAAGAAAGCCGTCCCGTCGTCGTGGCGGCGAGCGCATAGCTCGTGTGCACGCGACCGGTCTCGGCGTTGATATAGCCGGGCAGGGCGTCGGCGTAGGTGCTCTTGAGCTTGGAGAGCTGTCGCCAATCGAGAATGCGGCGCGAAAAATCATTGCCGGCGACGGCGAGGTCTTCGAGAACGCTTGCGGAAGTCGACCAGGCGCCGGTCGCCGTTTTCTTCGCGCCGGGCAGCCCCATCTTTCCGAAAAGTATGTCGCCCAACTGCTTGGGCGAACCAAGGTTGAAACTCTCGCCGGCAAGTTCGAAGATCTCGGCCTCGAGACGCGCCATGTCCTGCGCAAATTCGCCCGAGAGTCGCGACAAGGTCGCGCGCTCGACCATGACGCCCCTTCGCTCCATGCGGGCGAGCGTCGCGACCATCGGCCGCTCCAAGGTCTCGTAGACCGTGGTCATGCGCTCGGCCAAGAGCCGCGGCTTCAGCACGCGCCAAAGGCGCAGGGAAATGTCCGCCTGTTCCGCAGCGTATTCCGTCGCCGCCGTGAGCGCAGCGCGGGCAAAGCCGAGAAAATTGCGGCCCGCGCCGGCGACGGAGGCGAAGGTCAGAGCGTCATGGCCGCAATAGTTGCGCGCCAGCTCTTCGAGACGATGATCGCGACGTCCGGAATCCAGCGCGTAGGACATGAGCATAGCGTCGTCGATCGGCGCGACGTCGATTCCGTAGCGCGAAAGGACCAGCAGATCATGCTTCATATTATGCGCGATTTTGAGGATCGCGGCGTCCTCAAACAACGGCTTTAAGCGCGCGAGAGCCGCGTCGAGCGGGATCTGTCCCTCGACCAAATCGGCGCCGGAAAAAAGGTCAGCCGAGTCGCCCGTGCGATGCTGTAGCGGGACATAGCCGGCGCGTCCTGGCGCGGTCGCCAGGGAGACGCCAATGAGTTCGCAACGCATCGGATCCGGCAAGGTCGTTTCGACATTGATCGCGACGAGTCCTGCGCCAATGGCTTCGGTGATCCAATCGTCCAGACGCTCGGCCGAGCTGACCGTCTCATAGCTGGAGCGGTCGATCTTGACCGCCTTCGCTTCGGCGAGACGCGCAGAGACGAGGTTCGCGGGCGTGAGGGCGTCGCTTGTCGGCTTCTCTGCGCGGTTTGGCGCTTCAGCAGCGGCCGGCGCGATCTCAGACATTTCGCCGTTGCGCCCGCGCCAGCCGGCGGCGCCCAGAAATCTGGGATCGGGCTCGATATCCTGCGCCTGGACTCCATACATCTCGGCGACGCGGCGGGTGATCGTCGTGAACTCCATCGCCTGTAGAAAAGCGATCAGCTTCGCCGCGTCAGGTTGATGAAGGCCAAGCTCCTCGAGCGGGGTTTCGAGAGGCGCATCGCGCACGAGTTCGCAGAGCTTCTTCGAAAGAAGGATGCGCGCGACCGCATCCGGCTCGGTCAGCGCCTCGCGGCGCTTCGGCTGCTTGATGCCCGACGCCTGGGCGAGCAGCGTTTCGAGATCGCCATATTCGTTGATGAGCTGAGCGGCGGTCTTGACGCCGATGCCTTTGGCGCCCGGCACATTGTCGGTGGAATCGCCCGCGAGCGCCTGCACGTCAACGACCTTGTCCGGCGTAACGCCGAAATAGTCGACGACCTCGGCTTCGCCGATGAGACGTTCTTCGCGCGCGCCTTTCGTTCCAGCCGTCCCCGAGGCGGGGTCGTACATTCTGACGCGGGGACCGACGAGCTGCATCAGATCCTTGTCGGCCGAGACGATCAGCACGTCCGCGCCCTTGGCTTGCGCCTGCGTCGCATAGGTGGCGATGAGATCGTCGGCCTCGTAGACGTCCTGCTCAATCGGGGTGAGGCCGAAAGCGCGCACGACCGCGCGCATCAGCGGGAATTGGGGAATGAGATCGTCCGGCGGCTCGGTGCGGTGCGCCTTGTAGTCGGGATAAAGGTCCTTTCGGAAGGAATGCTCGCTCTTGTCGAAGATGATGGCGAGATGCGTGGGCTTCACGCCGGCCGCGCCTTCGCGCACGAACTGCAACAGCTTCGTGCAGAACAGCCGCACGGCGCCGGTCGGCAGCCGGTCGGAGCGATAGTTATATTTCGCATCCTGTCGGATCGACTGGAAATAGGCGCGAAAGACGAAGGAGGAGCCGTCAACGAGGAAGATGTGGCTCCCGGGGCCGACGGGCTTATGCGTGAGGGTCATGCGCCTATCTTAGCGGCGCGCGCGCGCCGCGTCATGGCGTGGGCGCCTGAAACCGCCGTTTGACCCTCGCCGGCGCCAAGCATAGAAGATCGCATGTCCCACAACAGTTTCGGCCATCTTTTCCGCGTCACCACCTTCGGCGAGAGCCACGGGCCGGCGCTCGGCGCGATCGTTGACGGCTGTCCGCCGAACATCCCGCTCGAAGCGCAGGAGATCCAGTCTTTTCTGGACAAGCGCAAGCCCGGACAGTCGCGCTTCACCACGCAGCGGCGGGAGGCCGATGCGGTAAAGATTCTTTCGGGCGTTTTTGCCGACCGCGACGGCCGACAGGTGACGACCGGCGCGCCGGTCGCACTCGTCATCGAAAATACCGACCAGCGCTCGAAGGACTATGGCGAGATCGCCGACAAATACCGGCCTGGCCACGCGGATTACGTCTACGACGCAAAATATGGCGTCCGGGATTATCGCGGCGGCGGGCGCTCCTCGGCGCGGGAAACCGCGGCGCGAGTCGCCGCCGGGGCCGTCGCGCGCAAGGTTATCGCCGGCGTGACGATTCGCGGCGCGCTGGTGCAGGTGGGTCCGCACAGAATCGACCGCGCGCGGTTTGATTGGGCCGAGGTCGAGCGCAATCCGCTCTTTTGTCCCGACGCGCGCGCAGCGGAATTCTGGGCGGACTATCTTGATGGCGTGCGCAAGGACGGCTCCTCCATCGGCGCGGTGATCGAGATTGTCGCGGAAGGCGTTCCGGTCGGCTGGGGCGCGCCGATTTATGGCAAGCTCGACGCCGATCTCGCCGCAGCGATGATGTCGATCAATGCGGTGAAGGGCGTCGAGCTCGGCGCCGGCTTCGCCGCCGCCGAGCTGACCGGCGAAGACAACGCCGACGAGATGCGCGCTGGAAAAGGCGGGCCGCAGTTTCTATCAAACAATGCCGGCGGCGTGCTCGGCGGCATTTCGACTGGTCAGCCAGTCGTCGTGCGCTTCGCGGTGAAGCCGACGTCGTCGATCCTGACGCCGCGGCGAACGATCGATCGCTTCGGCAAGGAGACAGACATCGTCACCAAGGGCCGTCACGATCCCTGCGTCGGCATTCGCGCCGTTCCGGTGGGCGAAGCGATGATGGCTTGTGTGCTCGCCGATCATTTCCTGCGCCATCGCGGGCAGGTGGGGTGACGGCCGCGTCGCGGGGCTGATCGCGCGTTGTCGCGGATCGACTCATCCCGTCAACGCCACGCGTTCGTGACCGAGGTCAGGTTCGCCGCAACGCTCCAATATTCTTTGGCGGGCGGCGTCGCGCAACGCGATCGCCGCTTGGAAGTCGTCGCCCTCGGGTGCGATCGGCGCGCCGATATGCACGGCGATCGGGCCTCGCCTGAACAGCCATGAATCGCTGCGCAAAATCGAGCGCGTGCCGCGTATGGTGATAGGCACAATTGGAAGCCCCAGCTGGGCGGCGCTGGAAAACGCGCCGATATGAAATCCCAGCAGTCCCGGCATTCTCGAAAAGGTGCCCTCCGGAAACCAGACCAGACGCACGCCGGCGCGCGCCGACTTCAAGGCTTCCCTGGCGTCGGCGACGCCGCCTGCCGGATCAGAGCGGCGAACGAAAATCGCGCCGAGTCGCCGCAGGAAGGGTCCGGCGACGCGCTGATGCGCAAGCTCTTCCTTCGCAATGAAGGAGAGCTCTCCCGCACAGACGGCGACCAGCACTGCGCTGTCTAGATAGCTGGAATGATTGGCGACGAGGATCGCATTGTCTTGCGGGAGCGGCGCGTCGCGCGTGACCG
>JALHNR010000227.1 GCA_022843525.1 Methylocystis sp.
AACTCCGGAAAGTCCACGTCGAGATAGGTGTCGAGCTTTGCACGCCACGCCTCGACGTCGAAGGGCGGCTTTTCCAACGGCTCCAAAATGATCTTGTCGCCGACTTTGCTGACGCGCACTTCCGTGCCCGGCATCCGAAATTCCTTCGGAAGCCGAACGGCTTGGCTGCGGCCATGCTTGAATAATTTCGCGGTGGCGGACATGCGGCCTCTTATGATATCTACGTATGATAGATACCAAATTTTTGTATCGTTTTCCAGCGCTTCTTCGGTCGCCGCGAAAAATCTAGATTGCGTTCAGCGCAAGCGCGCTTCCACATTGAGACGCCCAATGCCGCTCACTCCTTTCTTTGCAGGATGATCCCATGCCGCCGCGCGTTCTCATCTCAGATTCTCTCTCGCCGGCCGCCGCACAGATTTTCCGCCTGCGCGGACTGGACGTCGATTTCGAACCGACGCTGGGAAAAGACAAGGACAAGCTTGCCGCCGCGATCGCCGACTATGACGGACTCGCGATCCGTTCGGCGACGAAGGTGACCGCCGATATCTTTGCGCGGGCGCCGCGGCTCAAGGTCGTCGGCCGCGCCGGCATCGGCGTCGACAATGTCGATGTCGCCGCCGCCACCGCGCGCGGCGTCATCGTCATGAACACGCCCTTCGGCAATTCCATCACCACCGCCGAACACGCGATCGCGCTGATGTTCGCCTTGGCCCGCGAAATTCCCGCCGCCGACGCCTCGACCCAGGCCGGCAAATGGGAAAAGAATCGCTTCATGGGCGTCGAGATCACCGGCAAGACGCTTGGCGTCGTCGGCTGCGGCAATGTCGGCGCGAATGTCGCCGAACGCGCGCTCGGCCTGAAGATGCGGGTGATCGCCTTCGACCCTTATCTCACCCAAGAGCGCGCCAGTGAGCTCGGCGTCGAAAAAGTAGACCTCGACGAACTCTTGGCGAGAGCCGACTTCATCACCTTGCATACGCCGCTCACGCCGCAGACAAAAAATATCCTCTCGGCGGAAAACCTCGCCAAGACATGCAAGGGCGTGCGCATCATCAATTGCGCGCGCGGCGGGCTGGTCGACGAAGAGGCGCTGCGCAAGGCCCTCGACGACGGCCATGTCGCCGGCGCCGCCTTCGACGTGTTTGCGCAGGAGCCGGCGACAGAAAACCCATTGTTTGGGCATCCGCACGTCGTCTGCACGCCGCACCTCGGCGCTTCGACGAGCGAGGCGCAGGAAAAGGTCGCGCTGCAGATCGCCGAACAGATGGCGGATTATCTCACCCGAGGCGCGATCGCCAACGCCGTGAATTTCCCCTCGATCAGCGCAGAAGAGGCGCCGCGGCTGAAGCCCTTCGTCGAACTCGCCGAAAAGCTCGGTCTCTTCGTGGGTCAGGTCGCCGTCTCCGGCGTCGACACATTGTCGATCGTCTACGAAGGCGCCGTCGCCTTGCAGAAGACGCGGCCGATTACGGCGGCTGCGATTTCGGGGCTGCTTCGCCCCATTCTCGAAGACGTCAATCCGGTGTCGGCGCCTATCCTCGCCAAGGAGCGCGGCCTGGCCATCGAGGAGATCACCCGCGAGGCGCAAGGCGACTATGAATCGCTTGTCACGCTCAGCGCGCATACCGCGCAGGGCGAAATTTGCGTTTCGGGGACGGTTTTCCACGACGGCAAGCCGCGTATTGTCGGCATCGGCGACATTGGCGTCGACGCCGAATTCGCGCCGTCGATGATCTATCTGATGAATGAAGACAGGCCCGGATTCATTGGCAGATTCGCCGGCGTGCTCGGCGAGGCCGAGGTCAATATCGCCACGTTCGCGCTAGGCCGCGATAGGCCCGGCGGCGGCGCGGTCGCGCTCGTCGCCATCGACGGCGAACTGCCGCCGCAGGCGCTCACCGCCCTGAAAAGCCTGCCCGGCGTGAAGCAGGCGACGACGCTTAAATTCTGAGTCGGCGCGCGGCGGGCAGTGTTGCAAGTCTGCCACTATGCCGCAAGAAAACGCCGCTTGTGCTGCGTTTCGCGCGTCGGCGCGCTTGCTTGCGCAGGCGGCCTGCGGGACTAATCATCAGGGCGTCTGCGTCGCAATTTCGCGGCGGCGCGACGTCAGCCCACACTTGGACAAGGGAAAACCATGCGGCGTCACGCTTTTGCACTGATTTGCGCATTCGGCGCGCTCGGCGCCCTGTTGTCTCCGGCATCCGCGCGCAGCCCGGCCCCCGAGCCGGCCCCGGCGCCGGTCGTCGACCCTTTCACCGCGCTATTCGGCGGCGGCTCCTTCGCCCCGCAAACCAGCGACGGCCGTCCGCAGGCGGTCGCGGTTCCGCGCGAGACCGTCGCCTTCGACGCCAGATATGCGCCCGGCACGGTGATCATCGCCACCAATGAACGTCGACTCTATTATGTGCTCGGCAATGGCCAGGCGATCCGCTACGGCGTCGGCGTCGGCCGACCGGGATTCGAATGGGCTGGCACGCGTTATATCGCCCATAAGCGCGAGTGGCCGGACTGGACGCCGCCGGCGCAAATGCTGCGTCGCCGCCCCGACCTGCCGCGGCACATGGAGGGCGGCGTCAACAATCCGCTCGGCGCGCGCGCCATGTATCTCTCCGGCACGCTTTACCGCATCCACGGCTCCAACGAGCCCTGGACCATTGGACAAGCCGTGTCGTCGGGCTGCATCCGGATGACCAATGACGACGTGGTCGACCTCTACAACCGCGTCAAGGTCGGCACCCGCGTCGTCGTGACGAGATAAGTCTCTGCAGCAAGTCTTTGAACGGCCGGCGCGCGCGTCGGCCGTTTCATTTTGCAAGACTATTTATTTGAAGATTTATTTTTCTCCGGGTCGGTCGCGATCCAGCCCCTTCGCCGCAAGCTCTTCGAGATAGGATGAGAAGCGCTCCGACGCCGTCTCGCCAAGCTCGCGCAGATAGCGCCACGTGTAGATTCCGGTGCGGTGCATGTCGTCGAAGTCGAGCCGCACGGCGTAATTGCCGACCGGCGCGACCGCGATGATCGTGACATTGCGCTTGCCGCCGACGGTCTTGCGCTCCGCCGCGGAATGGCCCTGAACTTCCGCGCTCGGACTCTGCGTGCGCAACAGCTCGGCGCTGAGCGCGAATTGCGCGCCATCGTCGAAGGAGACGTTCAGCATCCGCCCGCCTTCCGAGAGGCGCAGTTCAATTGGCCAGGGCTCCTGCCCCATGTGCGTCTCCAGGACTCTTGTTGGCGCGAGGCAATTTGCGGGCCGAGCTCTGGCCGTCGCCAAAGATTTCTATCGCCTTTGCGCCAAGAGCGCCAACACGATCCTCACTGAAGGCGAGCTTTCTCGCGCCACCAGTTCTCCAAAGTGAAGCCGTAAGGGAACATCGGAAAAAGCGGCGTATGCGCGGGATGGCGGATCGCGGCGCTGTGTGCGCACCAGATGGCGTTCACGTGCTGCAGAGGCACGAAATAGAATCCGGAGAGCAAAATGCGATCGAGCGCACGCGCCGCCGAAATGCTGTCCGCCTTCGTCCGGGAGGCGAGGAGAGTGTCGATCGCGGCGTCGAGCGCGGGCGACGCCGCCCCTGCGAGATTGAGCGAGTCTTGCCGGTCGAGGCTCGCGGCGCTCCACCGATTCATCTGCTCCTGGCCCGGAACGGCGGCCGGCAACCATTGCCCGATCATCATGTCATATTCGAAGCGCTGACGCCGGCGCTGATATTGGACTTCGTCATAGACGCGCGGATTGGCTTCGATCCCGATGCGCTTCAACGAGGCCGCGAAATTGAGCGCAAGCCGCTCTTCATCGCGGTCGCGGATCATGATCTCGAAGACCACGGGAACGCCATTCTTCGCTAGACGCCCATCGACGACGCCATAGCCGGCGTCGACGAGAAGCGCTTGCGCGCGCCGCGCGACCGCGCGATCGCGTCCCGAACCGTCGTGCTGAACAGGTCGCCAGCGGCCTTCAAGAACATCGTCGCGAACGGCGCCGGGAAACTTCGAAAGCAAAGCGCGCTCGGCCGCGCTTGCGGGACGCCCGACCGAAGAATAATCCGATTCGCCGAAGTAGCTTTCCGTGCGGACGTATAGTCCGCTGTAGAAATTGGCGTTGATCCAATCGAAGTCATACATCATGGCGATCGCTTCGCGCAGCCGCACGTCGCGAAAGACGCCCTTGCGCAGATTGAAGACGAAGCCTTCCATTCCCGTCGGGCGGCCGGGCCGCAGGGTTTCTTTCACAACGGCGCCGTTGCGAACGGCGGGGAAATCATAGCCCGTCGACCAACGCGCGGCGCTCGTCTCCTCGCGATAGTCGAGAAGCCCCGCCTTCAGCGCCTCGAACAACGCCGCGCCGTCGCGATAATAGTCGACGTCGATCTCGTCGAAATTATAGAGTCCGCGTTGGCTGGGTATGTCGCGGGCCCAATAGTCGGGATCGCGGCGGAGAACCAGACGCGCGCCGGCTTTCGCTTCCGAGATCACATAAGGGCCTGAGCCAAGAGGAATCGTCATATCGAGATCGTCGAAGCGCTCGACTTTCGTGGTTCTCTTCGACAGAACCGGCATCGCCGCGACAATGAGCGGCGCTTCGCGATCCTTCACGCCAGTCAGATCGAAGCGCACGGTATGGTCGTCGAGCGCCACGGCGGACTTCACTAACGCAAAAATCGCGCGATGGTTCGGCCGACCTTTCGACTTGAGCAATTCAAAGGAAAATAGAACATCGGACGCGAGGATGGGCGTCTTGTCGGAAAAGCGCGCCCGAGGGTCGATGTGAAATGTGACGTGTTCGCGCGCCTCGTCGACTTCGACGGATTGGGCGATCAGCGGATAGAAGGAATAGGGTTCGTCCTGCGACCGCATCATCAGACTTTGCAGCACATTGTCGATGATGAGTTGCGGCGCGTCCCCAAACCTCGCGTTGAACGGATTGAGACTCGCAAGTCCGCCGCGCTGGCCGAGCCGCAGCCTCCCGCCTTTGGGCGCCTCGGGATTGGCATAGGGAAGATGATCGAAATCCTTGCGCAGCGCCGGGTCGCCATAAAGCGCAAGGCCATGCGTGACGGGAGCTTGCAGAGGATGATCGGCAAGCGCCGGAACCGGCGGCAGGACCGCGATGACATGGATCAACGCCGCGAGCCTCGCGGCGCCGATTATGCGTCCGACTGCGTGGCCAGCGCGAAGCATTGATCGCCTCCTTCGCCAGATCGGCGGATCTGAAACTATTCGGCCCGGGCAATGTCCAATTCGAAAAAATTGCCGATTGCGCTTCGCCGATGGCGCGCGCCTGGCGGGCGTCGCCCCAAATGAACGGGGCGACGCCAGACCGCGTCAGAACCTGAACTTCACGCCTCCGGTGAACGCGCGCGGCTGGCCGGCGATAATGCCGGCGCCTTGCGCCGTCACCAGGCCGCCGGTCGGCCAGACCAGCGGCGTTTGTATTGGTGTGCCTGCGAGAAGCGAATTGGCCACGACGAATGCGCCGGCGACGTAGGTCCGATTGAAGATGTTCGAGGCTTCGAAATACAGCTCGATATTCTTGAAGTAGAAGTTGTCTATGTCGCGATTATAGTGCGCATTCAAATTGAACACGCTGTAGCTCGGTAGAGTGGTGAAATTGGCGTTGTCGATCGTATAATCGCTCTTGAAAATATATTCGGCGTAAGCGCCGAGACCGGCGAGATCGCCATAGGGTTGATCATACCCATAGCGCATCGTCACAGTATGCGCCGGCACGTTGGGAATTCTGTTGCCGGCGCGGTTGTACAAAGCTGCACGGCCCGCGACGTTTCCCAGATCGTCCCAAAAATTTGTAAAGAACTGATTGTTGAACGTATAGGCCGCGATCAGCCGCCATCCGTCAAAAGGCCGCCAATCGGCGTTGAGTTCGACGCCGCGGTGGAGAGTGGAGGGAATATTTTGCGAATAATTGGTGAGCCCATTGTTCAACGTCAGAATCTCGTTGCGATGCCATTCGTTGAAGCCGGTTACGCTGACGGTGAGATCGGGGCGCGGCGTCCAGTCGATCCCGAGATCGACGCCCATGTTCGTCTGGGCCTTCAGGGGGTTCTGTCCGACTCCGTTTCGGGTCGTGGTGAGAAACACGAATGTCGGCGTGCTATAGCCCGTCGCATAGCGCGCCCGCACCTGCCACTCGGGGCTATAGCGATAGGTGAGCGACGCTTCCGGCGCCGTGTTCCAATAATCATTGTCGAGGGCGATCTGAGTCGGAAATCTGGGCGCCAGATTGGCAGGGTAGTTATAGGCCGTGCTGACGCCCCAAACGCGATTCCAATTGGAGCTGAACCCGATGACGCCAGTCAGACCGGGAGCAAGAGCAATCTCTTCACGCGCGCGCAAACTGATGTTTGACGTGTAGTAATCCAACTTGCCGACCTGGGCGCCGATTGCGCCGCTGTACCATCTATTCGCGATCTGATTAAACAGCGGATTGGTGGTTTTGGCGTTGTTATAGAAGAACTGCAGAAAATGCGTCGCCGGGAAGCCAAACAGATCGGTGTGGCTGGTAATGTCGGTCTGCGCGGTGATGCCCACCGTCGGACCCCTCAAGCCGACCGGGCCCCCCTGGCCGCCCGGGCCAATGATCGGCGGCGGCCAAGCTCCGTTGATGGTATCGAGATAGTCGTACGTGAATTGCGATCGCCAGGTGGTGGCGTTGTCGAAGTCATGCTCGAACTGAACGCCGCCGATCTGTCTGAGAGAGTTCGTATGAGTGCCAAGCTGCCAGACGCTTTGGCGAACAGTCGCGCCGGATATGCCATTGGCCGGCACGGAGAGATTGTTGCACAAGTTGAGATTCAGGGGGACCGCGATGGAGCAGCCATAATTTTGTTGAAAGGGATTGAGGTAGAACACATTGATATTTTCTCGGTTGATGAACTCCGATCTCAAATTGTTGGCGATATATTTCACGATGACACGATCGGTAGGGGTCACGTCCCATCTGCCGAGAATCTTCGCTTGTTTGCCTGAGAAAGAATTGCGGGTATAGCCGGTGCTGTTGGCGTCGGAGGCGAAAAACGACAGATCGAAGGCGCCGAGCACGCTGTCCTTCACCGCCTTGCCGACCCGGACGTAATTGTTGACATAGCCGAAGCTGCCAAATTCCGAACCGGTGTGGACGCCGTCGATTTCGGCGCCGGAAAAGGTGCGGTAATTGATCGCGCCCGCATAGGCGTAATTGCCGAAGAGAGCGGACGATGGCCCTCGGTAGACGTCGACGGCGGCGTAGGAATGCGGATCAAGCAGGTCGGTGCGGCCATTGCCGTCGGCCGTCGTGATTGG
>JALHNR010000228.1 GCA_022843525.1 Methylocystis sp.
GGCGCGACGCCCGGGGCCGGGGCGACCGCCGCCGGGGCAGGACCGCGCGGCGCGAAGCGGGCGGGGGGCGGCGTATCGCGATCCACCCGCATTCCGAGCACCGAGCGCAGCTTCCAGATGACGAAAACCGCGAGCGCCGCGAAAACGATAAGGCTGGGATCGAAGAGATCGCCGGAGGCCGGCATTGGCAACTCCCGAATAAATTTGTCGTCGGCTATCATGTCGCTTCGTACATGTCACGAATCAAGGGGCGGGCGTATCGCCGCGGGCGGCCAAGGGCCGCAAAGATCGGATGATTCGGTGAAATCTAAGCTTGTCGGCGCCGTCCTCGCAACCTGGATCGTAATGGAGATTCTGTGTTTTGCGCTGGTCGTCCATGCGGTCGGGCTTCTCGCGGCGATCGCGCTCGCCATTGGCGCTTCGCTGCTGGGCCTCGCCGACGTGCGGCGTCTCCTCGATTTTGTCCGCGCCGGATTGGCCGCCAAGGCGAAAGGCGAAAGCTCCGCCCTGCACGACGGGGCCTTTCTTGACGCAGCGATGCAGGCGCTCGCCTCCATCCTGCTCATTCTGCCTGGCTTCGCCTCGGATTTTGTCGGACTGGCGCTGAAGTCCCCGTCGGTGCGGCGGAGCCTGGCGCGACGGCTGCAAGCCCGGTCCGGCAAGGCAGACCCGCGAATCATCGACCTCGACCCGCGCGAGTGGCGGCGCGACGCGCGGCGACCGCGGCGAAGCGTTCCGAAATAGGACCGGCGAAGTAGGACGGGCGCAGCGCCTTGTTCGCGTCTGACAGACGTGTTAGGCGGGCGCGAATTCTCAAAACGGCTTTGCTGGAGATCCTACATGACCGACACCAATGGCAACGGCGCGCAAGGAGCGCCGGGCGGCGCTCCGGCCCTCAATTCGCTTGCTCAATATTTGAAGGATTTCTCCTTCGAGAATCCCAACGCGCCGCGTTCGCTCGGCGCGCAGGAGAAGGCGCCAAACATCTCGATTCAAGTCAACGTCAACGCCAAGCAGCTGGCGCCGACCGACTTCGAAGTCAGTCTGATGCTCGACTGCAAGGCCGGCGAGGGAGACGGACTCCTCTTCAAGCTCGACCTTGAATATGGCGGCGTGTTCCGACTGTTGAACATTCCCGAAGAGCAGATACACCCCATCGTCATGATCGAATGCCCGCGCATGCTGTTTCCCTTCGTGCGCCAGCTTGTGGCCGACGCGACGAGCAAGGGCGGTTATCCGCCGCTCTATATCGATCCGATCGACTTCGTCGCGCTCTATCAGCAAAAGGCCGCTGAAGCGGGCGTCCAGAGCGGCGCTCAGGGCAATTAGCCAGCAGGGTCCGAAAAGTTGGCAGACTTTTTCGACGAGAACCTGCTCCAGCTTTTCGATTTTGAGCGATTCCTTATCGATCACGTGATTCCATGTGATCGGGAAGCGCTCTAGCCAGCGACGCTCGGCGCGGCGTCTTCCTCGCTTGCGAGATAGCGATCCCAGATCGGGGATTTGATCGTCGCGACAAAGACCGAGTGAGCCGTCTCTTCGACCGCGCTTAACCGCGGCGCGAGCGGCTCGGGGCGACGGCGCAACAGATCATTCAAGGCGGCGATGCGCACCGCCTGAACGGTTTGAAGCGACAGCGCCGACTGCCGTCCCCCGCAAAGCTCGGCGTAGACCTCGGCGAGGAGATTGGCGTCGAGCAGGGCGCCATGTTTCTCGCGCCGCGAGAGATCGATGGCGTAGCGCTGACACAAGGCGTCGAGAGAATTGGGGCCGCCAGGGTGGCGGCGGCGCGCCATGGCGAGCGTGTCGATGATGCGCCCGCCGCCGAGCGGCGGCAAATTCATGAGGGCGAATTCGGCGTTGAGAAAGCGCGTATCGAATTCGGCGTTGTGAATAACCAGCGGCGCATCCTCGATAAAGTCGAGAAATTCGGCGGCGATTTCCCTGAAGATCTTGTGCTGCGCCAGAAATTCGCGCGAGAGGCCATGCACCCGGAAGGCCTCGTCCGGCATGTCGCGCTCTGGATCGATGTAGCAGTGAAAATGCCTACCTGTCGGGATGAGATTGGAAATCTCGACCGCGCCGATTTCGACCACGCGATGCCCGCTCGAGGGATCGAGCCCCGTCGTTTCAGTATCGAGAACGATCTCCCGCATTTTTCACCCGAGCTGCGCGTCAAGCGCTTTGATGATGTTTCGCACCTCTTCGCGCGCTGCGTCCAGACCCCGGTCGGTGTGGACCACGAAATCGGCGCGGGCGCGCTTTTCTGAATCAGGCGTCTGCTTCGACAGAATGGACGCGAATTTCTCCGCCGTCATGCCGTCCCGGGCAAGAACGCGCGCCTTTTGCACATCTTCCGGCGCGGTGACGACGACGATGACGTCGAAGTCCTTTTCGGCGCCGGTTTCGAACAGCAGCGGGATGTCGAAGACGACGATGCGGTCGCCCGCGTTACGGCGTTCTTCGATTAGAGCGTCGCGCGCCGCCCACACCATCGGATGCACGATCGCCTCCAGGCGCTTGAGCGCCGCGGGATCGTCAAGAACGCGCGCGGCGAGCCGCTGGCGATCGACAACGCCATTCACCACAACGCCGGGAAACACATGCTCGATCTCGGCGGCCGCCGGTCCTTTATAAAGGTCATGCACGAGTTGATCGGAATCGAGAACCGCGACTCCTTCGGCGCGAAACATGTCGGCCGTCGTCGACTTGCCCATGCCGATCGAGCCGGTCAACCCCACGCGCAGCATTCTTGGCTGTGTCACGACAGGAGCGCCCCCTCGCGCCGAAGCGCCTCGAGAAGCGCCAGCAGCGGAAGGCCCATGATGGTCCAGTAATCGCCTTCGACCTTGGAGAAGAGTTGCGCGCCCAGGCCTTCGATCTGATAGGCGCCGGCCGAAGTCAGCGCAGCGTCGCCGACCGCCGCCAGATACGTGGCGATGAAGTCCTCGCTCAGCGCGCGCATGGTGAGGTCAGCGACGCCGACCGTCGCAAAGACGACGGCGCCGCCACGCGCCAACGCGATCGCCGAATGCAGGCGGTGCCGGCGCCCGGAGAGGAACCGCAGAAGCGTTTCGGCTTCCCGCATGTCCGCCGGCTTGCCGAATATCCTGCCTTCGCAGCTCGCGACCTGATCGGCGCCAAGCACGAGCCGGCCGTCAGCGGAAATGGCGAGCGCCTTGGCCCGCGCCAGCGCTAGAGCGATCGCGTCGGCGTCGGCGCCGTCAAGCCGCGATTCGATCGTCCGTTCGTCGACATCCGCGGGAATTATCTCGAAAGGGACGCCCGAATGCAGCAGCGCCTGCCGCCGGCCGACGCTCTTGGAGGCGAGAATCAGCGGCGCCGATTCGCGCCAGAAGGTCGATGTTGACTGGCCGGTCACGTCCACAGCCCTCGCGCGTAAGCCGAAGAACGGGGATAAACCGCGGTCAAAAAATGCTCCGCTTCGGTTAGCGGGCATAGAGTCCCCAAACGCTCAACAGGAGAAGCCCTGTCGAACGGATTCACGCTGACGCCGGTACAGAAGGGATTCACAGGCCATCCACAATCCGTCGCGCCGAGAATGACCGATACGTCCATGATTCCATTCGCTGTCTGAATTTTTCCCGCTACGGCTCCCACGACCGGGTCTTCGCGGCTCGCCTGTGGGCGACTGGTTAATGAAAATTAACTTTTGTCCGCTACGCGATACAACTGAAGAATCAATTCTTATTAAAATGAATTTTGTTTTAATGGCGTTTCGCGCTACCCCGCTTATCGAGGACGACAGACGGAGCGAACGCGATGGCGGAAGAGAAGGCGCTTCTTTCGGTTCTGCGCAGACAGGTGCGAAGCGTTCCGCCGCTCTGGCTGATGCGTCAGGCGGGCCGTTACCTTCCCGAATATCGCGACGTGCGGGCGACGACGAAAAGCTTTCTGGATTTTTGCTACTCGCCGCAAAAGGCGGCCGACGTCACGCTACAGCCGATCCGGCGCTTCCACTTCGACGCAGCGATTTTGTTCTCCGACATTCTTGTGGTGCCCGACGCCATGGGCCAACGGGTTTCCTTCGAGAGCGGCTCGGGTCCGCGGCTGGAGCCGATTGAAACCCCGGAGCAGGCGCAGCGGCTCGGTCAGTTTAAGATCGAACATCTTTCGCCAGTGTTCGAGACGATCGATCGTGTAAAAACGGCGCTGCCGTCGGACGTCGCCTTCATCGGCTTTTGCGGGGCGCCGTTCACGGTCGTGAGCTATATGATCGCCGGGCAGGGCACGCCCGATCAGGCGCCGGCGCGTCTGTTCGCCTATCGTTATCCCGACGCTTTCGCGCAGCTGATCGATCGCGTCGTTGACGCGTCGATCGACTATCTTGCGCGCCAGATCGAGGCGGGCGTCGAGGTCGTGCAGATCTTTGACAGCTGGGCCGGCGTCTTGCCGGCAAATGAATTTCAGCGCTGGTCGGCGGCGCCGGTGCGGCGGATCGTTGAAGGCGTCAAAGCGCGCCATCCACAAACGCCGGTGATCGCCTTCATACGCGGCGCCGACGCCCATTTGCCCAAGCTCACGCAAATGATCGGCGCCGATGCTTACGGCATCGATACGGCGCTCGATCCCGCATGGGCTGTTGCGCAAACCGAATCGAATGTGCCGCTGCAGGGCAATCTCGATCCTCTCGTGCTTGTCGCCGGCGGAGAAGCGCTCGACCGCGAAGTCGATTCGATTCTCGGCGCCTTCGAAGGCCGTCCGCATATCTTCAATCTTGGTCACGGCATCTTGCAGCAGACGCCGATCGAAAGCGTCGAGCGGCTTGTCGCCCGCGTGCGACGGGGAGCCTGACGATGTACGTCTGGATCAAGGCGCTGCATGTGATCGCCATCATCTCGTGGATGGCGGGGCTTCTCTATCTGCCGCGTCTCTTCGTCTACCATGCAAGCGCGGGCGAGGGGACGCTCTCCGAGACGTTCAAGATCATGGAGCGGCGGCTCTATCGCTACATCATGACGCCGGCGATGCTCGTCGCCTGGATGACCGGAATCTATCTGGCCATTGAGGGCGGCGCGCTGTCGTCAGGATGGTTTCATGCGAAAGCGACGCTCGTGGTGCTGCTCACCGCCGCGCATATTCACGACGGCGCGCTGATGCGCCGTTTCGCGGCAGACGCCAATGTTCATTCGCCGCGCTACTATCGTATCTTCAATGAACTGCCGACCCTGCTGATGATCGGCGTCGTTATTCTGGTGATCGTCAAGCCGTTCTAACTCTCGAGCAGGTTCCGAAAAAGTTGACAGACTTTTTCGATGAGAACCTGCTCCGATATTTCGATTTTGAGCGATCCCTTATCGATCACATGAGTCCATGTGATCGGGAAGCGCTCTAGGCGATGATCTTCTCCCAGTCGGGCGCGATCGGCCGCGCGGCGCCATTCACCTTGCCCTTGTTGGCGCCATAGATGCGCTCCGCGGTTCGCCAGCAGAGATCTTCGCAGGCCTTGTCGCTCAGATGGTCGAGAAAAACGTCGTAGCGTTGGAGTTCTGGTCCCAAGCGTTCGAATTTGGCGACGAGGTCGGAGCCCAAACAAATGCGCTCGCTATGACGTTCGGTGAGCGCCAGCCAATTTTCGTCAGGCGCGCAATCAGGGCAAATGGCGACGTCGTAGATCACCCATGAATAATCGACGCACACGTTAGGATATTGGTCGAGCAGCCGTTCGACCATTTGATAATAGAAGGGCGCATTCACGCGCCGCGACATGCCGCAATGCGCGAAGATGAAGCGCGTGCGCGGAAATTCGCGCAGCGCCTCTTCAAGTTCGAAGAGATAGACGGGATGATCGCCTTTTGAAACGGCTGTGACGTTTTGATGCAACAGCACCGGAAGGTCGTAGTGGCCTGCAAATTCGTAGATCGGGTAGAGCGCGCGATGATTGGCGCGCGCATTTTCGCCGAAAGTGAAGGCGGTGAGATCGTCGTGGCGCAGCAGCATCTCGCCGATGCCGCTCCACACGTCGGGATATTGCGCATATAGCCGCTCGACATGACGAATGGCGTAGCGATCGACTGGATTGAAGCCGCAGATCAACGGATAGAGTCGGCTCTGATGCTCCGCGGGGAGAGCGCGCACCATTTCGGCGACGATGACGTCCGTATAGGCGTAATAATAGCAGTGCGCGTCATTGGCGAGATAATAGTCCGGCGGCTCGCGGTCGTATTCGTTCCACAGCTTGCGCACGGGCAGTCCGAAGATCACCGCCTTATCGACGTTGGCGCGATCCATGTGATCGATCAGCGCCGGTCCGCCTGGGGTCTCCTGAACGAAATCGACGACGTGAAGATGCGCGTCGATCATTCGGCGCCTGCTGCCGCGAAGCCGCGCAAGCGAACCGATGTCTGGCGATTTGCGGCGCGAAATACGCGATGGTTCATAGGGCATTGTCCGCTCCCAGCTTGGCGAGCAACTGGACGGCCTCCTCCGGTCTGATTCGATTGTAGAGGTAAAGCCAGGCCCGGCGATCGCCGATAATCTCGACGAGCTGTCGGCGATCGAATTGATCGAGCAGAGTCGCGCTGATGGTGGGCGGGAGCGCGCGCAGCAGCAGCGCCAGATCGCGCGCGTTGCGCGTCAACTCCGTGACGCGCGCGAATCCGATGCTGTCGAACAGCGCGCTTTGAGCGTCTTCGGCGAGCGCGTTTAACGCGAGCGCCAGATCGTCGCCATGGCGGATGAGGCGACGCAAATAATCAGCGCCGAGAAGTTCAAGAAGCCGCCGGCTGCGTTGCGCATAGGTCCATTCGAGAGCGCCTGAAAGGTCCCGCGCGGTGACGATAAGCTTGCGCAATCCTGGTCCGCCGAGAGTGTCGATGACGTTCAATCTGACTTGCGGCTCCGCGATCGTCGCCAGCAACTCGCGCAGGTGACGCGCCGTCTGCAGAGCGTCGGCCAGGGAATCGCCCATCGCCTCGACGAGGAAGATCTGGTCGTCGCGATCGAGCCCGCGCATCAGTAGCGGAAGGTCCGAAGGCTTGCGAATGATTTGCGGCAAATGCGGGCGTAGCTGCGTGAGAACGTCCCGGTCGCGGCGGCCGTTGAGAACGTCGAGAAGGACGACAAGCTCCTCGGCGTCGCCGACGTCGGCGCTTTCGCCGTCCAATCGAACCGGATAGCGAGCGGGATTGATGGCGGCCATCTGAAGTCCCATGAGCAAAGAGGGGTGAGATGAGCAAAGGGGAAAAGATTATGCGGCGCCCAAGTCCGGCTGCGCCAGCGGCGCGACCCG
>JALHNR010000229.1 GCA_022843525.1 Methylocystis sp.
ATCACCGCGAAGCTGCCGATCAGCGACACCGGGATCGCCGCCACGGGAATGATCGCCGCCCGCCATGTCTGCAGGAACAGGATGACGACGAGAACGACGAGAACGATCGCCTCGAGCAGCGTATGGACGACTTCGTCCACAGACTGCTGGATAAATTCGGTGGGATTGTACACGACCGTGTAATCGACGCCGGCGGGGAAATTCTTCTTGAGCCGTTCCATCTCCTGCTTGACGGCTTCGGCCGTCTGCAAAGCGTTCGAGCCGGGACGCTGAAAGATGCCGAGCGCCGTGGCGACGTCGTGGTTGAGATAGGCGTTGAGCGTATAGTCCTGCGCGCCGAATTCGATGCGCGCGATGTCGCGCAGGTAAATCTGGCCATCGGCGTCGGCGCGAATGACAATGTCGCCAAATTGCTCCGGCGTGCTGAGCCGTCCCAGAGTCTGCACCGAAAGCTGGAAGGCGCCCGCCGAGGCCGCTGGCGGCTGATTGACCGCGCCGGCGGCGACTTGCAGATTGGCGCCGCGCAGCGCGGCGATGACGTCGCCTGCCGTCAGATCGCGCGCCTCGACTTTCGCCGGATCGAGCCAGACGCGCATCGAATAGTCTCTCGCGCCAAACAGGCGCGCGTCGCCGACCCCGTCGATTCGGGCGATTGCGTCCTTCACGTAGAGCGTCGCGTAGTTCGAAATATATTGCTGGTCGCGCGAGCCGTCGGGCGACAGCAGATGGACGACCATCATCAGATCCGGCGAGGCCTTCTTCACCACGACGCCGAAGCGCGTCACCTCCTCCGGCAAGCGCGGGTTGGCGATGGCGACGCGGTTCTGAACGAGCACTTGCGCGAGATCGATGTTGACGCCTGGCTTGAACACGACGTCGATCGACACGCGCCCGTCGCCTGTCGATTGCGACGTGATGTAGAGCATATCGTCGACGCCATTGACCTCCTGCTCGATGGGCGAGGCCACCGTCTCGGCGATCACGTCCGCCGACGCGCCGGGATAGGTCGCGCTGATATTCACTGTCGGCGGCGCGATTTCCGGATATTCGGAGACGGGAAGCGCGCCTTGCGCAATCGCTCCCGCAAGCGTCAGAAGCACGGAAAGCACCGCCGCAAAGATCGGCCGCTCGATGAAGAAGTGCGAAATGCGCATAGCGTTCCTGATCTCGACGTCTATCTGTCGCTGACCGCGACAGGCGCTTCCTTGATCTCGCCTTCCTTCGGCTGAACGGTCGCGCCGGATCGAACCATCGGATTCGCGAGCCCGCCGATCACGATCCGATCCTTCGCGTCGAGGCCGGATTGGATCACGCGCAGACCATTGTGAATGGGGCCAAGACTCACAGATTTGGCGATGACCTTGTTGTCGTCCGACACGACAAGCACGGTCTTGCTCGTCTGATCGGAGACGACGGAAGCGTCGGGAATGAGCAGCGCCGAGACGTCGCCGCCGAACAGGCGCAGACGCCCGAACGTGCCGGGCGTCAGAAAATAGTCCTTATTGTCGAAGACGGCCCGGCCTCGGATCGTGCCGGAGCGCCGATTGAGCTGATTGTCCATGAAGTCCATGACGCCGCTGCGGGTCCACTCGGTCTCGTCGGCAAGCCGCACCGAGACGCGATTTTTAAACTCGCGCGAGTTTTCTTTCTGGCGATCGGCTGAGCGCGCGTAGCGAATGTAGTCGGCCTCGGAGGCGTCGAAGATGAAGTGAATGGGATCGAGCGTCACGATTGTCGTGAGCAAAGTCGCATCCGCCTGTCCGCCCTGAACGAGATTGCCCGAATCGACGCGACGGTCAGACACGCGTCCGGAGATCGGCGCGCGGACCAGCGTCCATTCCAGATTGAGCTCCGCGTTGCGAAGCGCGGCTTCGGCGCTCAAGACCTGCGCCTTGGCGATGTCATTGCTCGCTTTGCGTTGATCGACGTCGCGCGCGGTGATGGTGCGGCCCTGCGTCATCTCCTGGGCACGGGCATAATCGCGGGTTGAAGCTACGGCTTGCGCCTGTGCCCGAGTGAGTTCCGCACGCGCGCTGTCGACAGCGATCTGGTATGGCCGCTGATCGATGACGAAGAGGACGTCGCCGGCTTTGACGAACTGCCCATCGGTGAAATTGATCTTCTCCAGAGCGCCGGAGACGCGAGCGCGCACCTCAACCTGCTTCAAGGCCTCGAAACGACCCGTATATTCGTCCCAGCGCGGGATCGTCCTGGCAAGTGGGCGGGAGACCACCACTTCCGGGGCCGGCCCCTCTGCGCGCGCGCCCGCTGATTGAGCGAGAAACACCAACGCCGCGAGGGTTTTGAACAATGCGCTTACGACTCTCCCGTGACCATCGCCGCCGCGCGCCGCCACAAAAGTCAACAGCATCTCACCTCCGGTTTTGACGTTCGCATTGCTCCGGCCGTTCTTGACCGGCGCATAACGCTGGCACGCAGTAAGGGCCTCGCCAGCGGAAGGCAAATCGTGCTGTGCAGCGTCTCTCCCGCCCCGCATTGCCAAGCCTTGCCGAAACGCGCAAACTGGCGCCTCCGGACGGAGGAGCTAAAAACATGCCCTTGTTCCTGGCGCAGTTTGCCTATTCTCCGGCCGCCTGGGCCACCTTCATCAAGGCGCCCCAGGATCGCGCCGCAGCTTCCGAAGCGCTTCTCAGGCACTTCGGCGGCCGCCTCATCGGATTATATTACACGCCCGGCGCAGAATATGACGGATTCGCGCTCTTCGAAGCGCCGGATGAAACCACCGCCGCGGCTATTGAGATCGCGGACGTCGCCGCAGGGCATCTGAGCCGCAATCGCCTCACCAGAGTGTTTTCGGCTGACGAGACGAGCGCGATGCTCCTGCAGGCGGCCACGGCCCCGAGCATGACGCCTAAGAGCGCGGCGTAGCACATCAATAGGCGCTGAGCAGATCGACTTTGGCGTTGGCGAGCATCAGACGCCTCGCCAATAGCGCTGCAAGATTTCGCATGATCAGCTCTCCGCTTGCGGGATGGCTCTTGCGAAACGACGCATAGGCGGCGAGCGGCAATTCGAGGCACTGCACCGCCGTGTCGGCCCAGACGTCGGCGCTGCGCTCGCGTTCGATGAGCGCCATCTCGCCGAACGCCATGCCCGGCGAAATCGACGCCAATCGCGCGCCGCTGCGCAATTTCACGCTGACCATGCCGCTTTGCAGAAAGAACAGCGAGGCTGCGGGATCTCCGGCGGCGATGATCCGTTCGCCGGTTTTGAAAGCACGCGCGAGCCCGATCGCGGCGATGTGGTCGATTTCATCCGAACACAGCCCGGCGAGCAGCGCCTGCTCGCTGAGATGGGTCGTCTTGGCCAGGCCTTCGAAGCCGCCATAGCGATAGATCACTTGATCTTCTGCCCATTCGATTGCGTCGTCGAGCAGCGAAAAATGACGCAGCTTTGGCAAAACGTCGCGCTCTGCGTGGATCGCCTGCCAGAGCTGCGACGCCTTTTCAAAGCCGGCGACGATAAGGGTGACGCCGCGAGTAGCGAGGCCAGCGAGCGTCTCCGCCAGGAGTCGCGAAGCGGCGGTCGTCGCGCTCGGAACGCGTCGAAAGTCCAAAATCAGCAGCTCGCCTGGCGGCCCTTCGCCATCCAGCCTGCGCGAGACGTAGTCCATTGCGGCGAATGAAAGCGCGCCGACGAGTTCGATCACCCGAATGT
The DNA here is from genome assembly GCA_022843525.1 of Methylocystis sp. GTDB lineage: Bacteria > Pseudomonadota > Alphaproteobacteria > Rhizobiales > Beijerinckiaceae > Methylocystis. The sequence goes on from JALHNR010000229.1 coordinate 3,679, forward strand.
CGCTTGCGCGCTCTTGAAGAATCGCCAGCTCGAAATTCTGTCGATTGCGGCGCGAGGAAACACCGGCTGCGTTGTAATCGCTGATGATGCAGGTGCGCACATCGTCGCTGCGATTGAGCACATGCAATCCGAAATGCGCCGATAGCGCCTCGCAGACCTTCAGGCCGCGAACGCTGTTGCCATGACTGTCGAGGCGGGGCGAAAAGGTGCCGAGTCCCAGTTGCGCCGGAAGGGCGGCGATGATTCCGCCGCCGACCCCGCTCTTTGCGGGAATTCCCACCCGATAGATCCACTCGCCTGCATAGTCGTACATGCCGGAACTCGTCATCACCGAGAGCGTGCGCGCCACGACGTAAGGGGAAATGATCTGTTCGCCGGTGAGCGGGTTGCGGCCGCTATTGGCCAACGTCGCCGCCATGACCGCCAGATCGCGCGCGGTGACGAGCACGGCGCATTGACGAAAATAGACGTCCAGAACGGCGTCGACGTCGTCGCCGAGCACCGAATAATTGCGAAGCAGCCAGGCGATCGCGCGGTTCCTGTCGCCGGTCGCGCGTTCCGAGGCGAACACCGCCTCGTCGACGTCGAGTTCGCGTCCGGCGAAGCGGCCCAGCGTCCGATGGATGAGGTCAAAAGCGCCGTCGCCTTCATGCTGATGGATCAAACCGGAACAGGCGATCGCTCCCGCATTGACCATGGGATTGAACGGCTTGTTGTCGCCCGTCAGTCGAATCGAGTTGAAAGCCTCGCCGCTAGGCTCGACGCCGATCACCGACTCGACGCGCTCGTGGCCAAGCGTTTCGAGGGCGAGCGCGAATACAAAGGCCTTCGATATCGACTGGATTGTAAAAGGCGTGGAACTGTCGCCGACCTCATAAACATGGCCGTCGATCGTTGCGAGGCTGACGCCGAAATGCGCTGGGTTGGCCCTCGTCAATTCCGGAATGTAATTGGCGACCGCGCCGGAATCGTCGACGGCGAATTGTTCATGGCAGCGGTGCAAAAAGCCGCGGAGCGGTGGATACACGGCGTCTCCAAATTTTTCTCGCCTGCGGAACTGATCCCACAGTCTGATCTAATCATCACAGCAAAGTATATGCCTGTCACTAATCTTCTCCGAACTCAGCTGATCACGCGTGATCTCCCATCGATCAACTCCGCGATACTGCAGAAGTTTTTCACAACGCTTTTTAAAGACGACGGGCGGAGCGGGCGCGTCGCTCTTGCCCACGCGGCGCAAAAGAGGCCGAAGTCAGGAGCGACTCCCGCTCCTCGAAGGCGCCGCGCTGTAACCTTATTCGTAGCCGCGACGAATAGCGTCCGCAGGTTCCCCAAGGAACCTGGAACGCTCGTCCTGCGAGCTGATTTTTCAAGGAGATGGAAATGAACGTCAAAACTGTTTCGGGCGCCTCAATGGCCGCCGCGGCGATCGCTCTGGTTCTGAGCGGCGCGGCGCCGGCGCCGGCGCTCGCCAAAAAAATGAGCAAGTCTGTCCATTGCGCCGGAATCAATTCATGCAAGGGCACGAGCGCCTGCAAGACCGCGAACAACGCCTGCAAAGGCATGAACTCGTGCAAAGGTCAGGGGTGGGTGCCCGAAAAATCAGCAGCGGCTTGCGAGGCGAAGGGCGGCAAGATCGCCGAGATGTAAGCCAAGCGGCGCGGACGGATTCGCTTTCTTCGTCCGTTCCGCGCCGGCCGCCGATTTCCTCGGCCGAGATGAGCCGTCGTCAGCGGCGATGCGCTTGGAAGGAGGCGATCAACTCGTCGCGCATGGTCCAGTGCAGGAGCGCCCGGCCGAACAGCGAGGCGATTCCCGTCAGCAGGACGACGGAACCGAACTGCCAGATGCAGACCGACGCTGCCGCGTCCTGTCTGAAGGATAAACGTAGCGCCGCCGCCGCCAAGGCCGTCGAGGCGAGCGCGGCAAGTCCAATCGTCACGAATGGCGCAATGGGCGCGCCGCGCTTGACCATCGACAGGATCAAAACCGCCGCCGGGATGCTGATGGCGAGAATGGTGGGCAGGCAATAAATGTCCGAATGCGAGAGGAGACCGGACAGGCCGAAGGCATCAACGTCCCTCCAGCATCCAACGGCGAGCGCGCCTGCCCAAAGCAAGAAGAACACTCCGGCGGCGAGCCGCTCCCAGATGGGGCGCGCCGGACAGCCAGCGCTGAAGGCCCCAGCTGCGGCGACGACGCTCGTCAGGAACGCCGCAGCCAATTCCGTCGCAAACTGCGGGTCGGCGATCTTGGCGACAAAGTCGGGCCTCACCCCCATGACCGCCACCACGATCGCGACATAACAAAGCGAAACCGCGAACCAAACGAGCGCGCGCCACGCAGGATGCGGGAGCGGGCGTATCGGCGCGCAATTGTCCGTCAGGGTTCGGATCAGGTCTTGGTTCAACATTCGCTAGCCAATCCGCTCCAGGGCCTGCCGCATCGCTTTGATGGCTCTATGGATTCCGACCTTCAGCGAGCCAACGCTCTTCCCCGTGACCTGAGACGCTTCATCCAGCGAGAGACCCTGGATCTTGATCAGTTCAATCGCCTGTCGCTGGCCAGCCGGCAGGATCGCCATGGCTCTGCGAAGGGCCTCGCGATCGTCCCTCGTCTCTTGTTCGGATTTCGCGCCGTCGCCGTCAAAGGTTTCAGGCAAAACATCGACCGTCGTTTCGTTGGCGCCTCGTGCGTAACGACTTCGTGCGGCGTCGGCGATGCGCCGCGCCGCGATGGTCATCAGCCAGGGCGTAAACGGACGCTCGCGGTCATAGGTCTGACGCACCGTGTGAATGGACACGAGAATTTCCTGAACCACGTCTTCCGTGTCATGCGCGTTCGGCCATTTTCGCAGGACGAACCGGCGCAAAACCGGAAAGAGATCGGACAAGAGCTCGCCATACGCAGCATGATCGCCGTCCTGCGCCGACGCCATGAGCGCGCGCCAGCGGCTTTCCCGGTCGTTCGACGTATCGCTCAATTCGCTCATGTCCACTGCGAATCTGCGTCGCTCGCTCCGCCGCTTCCGAGGCAAGTATCGACTCTGGGCTGGAGCGGGGGGCCGCTAACGCTCGTTGTAATCGATCAAGCGTCGGCGCGCCATCTCGCCCGACTTGCTTCTGCAGAGAACCGCAGACTGTAACCTTTGACGCCGTCGCGACGAAATTGACCCTTGAGACGGCGATCGGTCGTCTTGAATTGCACGCCGAATACGTCAGATTTCAGCCGATCGCCTTTTATGGATGAATCGGAAGGAAGCAGAGGGAGATCAAAATGTCAGACAAGAAGCTTTGCGCCGCCTTTGCGATCGCGGGCGCCTTCGCGACGGCCGTCGCTCTGGCGGAAACGGCTAAGGCCGCGAACGACCAGGAAAAGTGCTTCGGCGTCTCCTTGAAGGGCAAGAATGATTGCGCGGCGGGCCCGGGAACCAGCTGCGCCGGAACGTCCAAGACCAATTATCAAGGCGACGCATGGAAATATGTTCCGAAGGGCACCTGCACGTCTATCGTGACGCCCAAGGGCAAGGGCAGCCTCGAGCCGATTTCGCACTGAGGGAGGCCCCGG
>JALHNR010000230.1 GCA_022843525.1 Methylocystis sp.
TCAGCGCCGACGGTCGCGGCGAACAGCGCTCGGGCGCTCATGCCGACGATGATCTCGGTCAACGCGGTCGAAATACGAAATCTCGCGGCGATCATCGCGGAGATGAGCGCAAGGCCGAATATGAGCGCTACCTGAAACCAAATTCCCGTCAAGCGCCTTCTCCGCGTATCCGGCGGATGGTATCGCCCATGCCGCGGGCTATTGGCAAGCTTGCGCCGCGTTCGAAACGCGCGCGTCGTGACAAAGGCGCCCATTTGAGCGATGACTCGAATGCGCCAATGAGAAATCGGACGAAATTGCGCTCTTCAAGGACTCTGCAGGCTATTCTGCTGGGCCGCGCGCGCTCGACGGGCGCGCGGCGGCGGTGAAAGAGCCGGCGCGCATGAAAGGCTGGCGTTTCCTGCTGCTCAATGGCGCGGCGGGCGCGGCGAATGTCGTCATGCTCTCGAACGTGCCCGGCTATACGGTGCTCGCGCCTTACGCCGCCGGCAGCCTCCAGGGCGTGACGCCGAGTTACGGCACCTGGGCGACGACCGACCATATGATCGGCATTGCGCTCGGCCTTCCGTTATCGCGGTGGTTCTCCGGACGGTTTGGCGACTATCGCGCGCTGGCCGCCGCGCTCGTCGCCTACGCGATTTTCTCCCTGCTGTGCGCGGCGAGCGAAACGATTTGGTTCTTCGCGTTCATGCGCTTTCTCCTCGGTCTAGCCGGCGGCGTCGCCCTGCCGCTCGCGCAATCGGTGACGCTCGCGCAATATAAGGACGACCAGCGCACGCTCGGCGTCGGCTTCTGGGGCGTGATGAGCATGGCGCCCTTCACCATCGGCGTCTTCATGGGCGGCTTCTGGGCCGAATATTTCAATTGGCGCTGGCTGTTTTATTCCAACGTCGTCGTCGTGTTGCTCGTGGCTGGCGTCATTGCGGCGCTGTTCTTTGGACGCGGCTTTGAGCGCCGCATCGCGCGTTTCGACACGATCGGCTTTATTCTGCTCGCGACGGTTTTGGTCGGCGTTCAGACGATCCTCAACATGGGCAATGATTTCGACTGGTTCGCGTCGCCCCTGCTCGCGTGGCTGCTTCTGGTCGTCCTGCTCGCTTTGCCGATGTTCATCTTCTGGGAGTTCGGCGAGAGGCGGCCCGCCCTCGACCTGCGACTGTTTCTGCATCGCAATTTCGCGATCGCGACATTTTGTTCGCTGATCGGTTTTCTCGTCGTTCAGGGCCTGCTGTCGGTGTTCGTCGTGCAATTGCAGGTGCTGCTCGGCTACACGTCGTCGCTCGCCGGCATGGTCTATCTGGCCATGATCTTTCTGGCGATGGCCGCCGCCGCCGTGGTGCACGAACTCACCAGGAACGTCGACGCGCGGCTGATCGCGTTCCTCAACTTCATCGGTTTTGCGGTGACCTTCGCCTGGCTCGGCCGATACGACAGGAGCGCTTCTTTCGACAATGTGACGACGCCGATGTTCTTTTTCGGCTTCTCGCTCGCGATGTTCTTTGCGCCGCTCGCGACGCTCGCCATGACAGGACTTTCCGGCCAACGGCTGATCCGAGCGGCGGAGGAGCTTGCGATGCTGCGCACGGTTTTCGGCGCCTTCGGCATTACGCTGCTCGGCGTCGTCTTCTTTCGCCGCACGCCCTTCCATCAACTCGACCTCGCCGATCAATTCGGCGGACGGCGCTTCGCTTCGCTCGATCTGCTGACGTCGTTTCTGGACCGAATGCAGGCGCTGGGCATGTCGGAAGAGGCGGCGCGCGGCCGAGCGGCGCAACTTATCCGCCAGCAGGCGGCGATTCTCGCGCTCAACGACGCCTTTCTGGTCGGCGCGATGACCTTCGTCTGCCTCGCCGGGATCATCTGGCTCGCCTATCCAAGCTATGCGTCGAAGAAGAGCCGGCAGGCGCTTCAGCGGCTGTCCGCCGAAGAGTTGATGGAGCAGCCCTAGATCACGCTGCATTCGGGTGATGACGCGCGATTGGCCGCGCTCGGGCGTCCGTCGGGAAAGCGATTCCCTCTTGGACAGACTGTCCCCGACCGCCCCTCAGTGATCCGTCGACGCCGGCTCGACCGCTTCGGCTTTGACGAAATTCCAGGACGCCGTATCGACGACTCGATTTTCGCAGAAATTATTGCGGAGCTTAGCGTAAGTGCCGTCGACCGCCGTCACGGTCCAAAGCTCGCTTTCTTCATCCCAGGCGCCTTCGTAATTTACGAGCGTCGTGACTTTGTAAACTCTGCCCGCCTCAAGCATGTTGCAATCCTTATGCTGAACGATCCCCTTAAGGAGAAACATGGCATCGGCTCAACGCGACGATGTTCTCATCGTCGTCACGAAACGGGCAATTTTAGGGAAAGATAGCGGCGACACGCAGAATAGCGCGCGTCAATTCTTAAGCTTATGCGGCATTGGCGCCACAGCGCATGTAAAGCGGGACGCATAGCGGCAGTTTCGGCGGATGGGCGCGCCACGCTTCCTCAAGCTCCTGATCGATCAGCGCCAGGGGATCGCCGCCATGGCGCAGCCGGTATTTCTCGACCGCCGACCAGGTGCTGAGAAATCTCAAGAGATCGCCTTTCGAATGCGCGATCGGCGTATGAAAGGGCGGGCTTTCGATCTCCTTGAACGGAAACGGCAGCGTTTCGTAGCGATTGAAGTAGAGTGACGCATTCTCCCCCCAGAAGGGACCGAGAATATCCTCCTTGAGCCGGCGCAGAATTGCGTCGATCGGCGCGATATGCGTCCATGGCCAGTCATAGGTCCATGCCGCGACGACCCCCTCGGGGCGCAGCGCGCGCCGCGCGTTTTGGTAAAATTTCGGCAGGTCGAACCAGTGGATCGAACAGGCGCAGGCCATGAGATCGACCTCCTGGCGCAGGCCGAGATCGTCCTCCGCCCGCGCAATGCGATAATCGATATTGGCGGCTTTCGGCGCGCGCGCGAGCTGACGCGAATCCTCATCCGTCGCGAGCACGCGTGTGAAATGGCGCGACAGGCCAAGCGCCGCCTGCCCGCTTCCCGACCCGCAATCCCAGGCGAGGCGCTTCTCTTTCGCGACCGCCGCCAGAAAGGCGAACAGCGCGTCAGGATAATGCGGGCGAAAGGCGCGATAATCGTCGGCGTTGTCGCCGAACACCATCGTCTGGCGTGCATCCATTGCTTGCGCCCTACTCCATCTCGAACCGGCCTTTGGGGCCGAGACCTTTTTGCTTGAGCCATTGCGCCGTCACGCGATCATGCCATGGCGTGAGACTGTCCGCGCCATGGAAGCCCATGTGGCCGCCGCCTTGCGTCAACACTGGTTGAATCGCCGGCAGAGTCGCCCAGTCGATCGCCGTATAGCATTGCGCCGGAATCCAGGGATCGTCGAGCGCCTGCAGGATCAGCGTCGGCAGCTTGGCGCCGGCGAGGAAATTCTTGGCGGCGTTGGCCTCATAATAATCTTGCGCGCCCCGATAGCCGAAATGCGGCGCGACGAAGCGGTCGTCGAACTCATAGACGCTGCGGGCGCCGGCGATCGCCGCGCGTTCAGCCGTGGTGAGTTCGGCGCCCGGCGCCAGCGCCTCGCGTTTCATGTGATCGAGCATGTAGCGATGATAGACGAAATTGCGCGACGCCATCATCCGCGCGCAGGTCGCAGCGAGATCGATCGGCGTCGACACGGCGACTGCAGCGCGCACCGGCAGGCCGTGGCCGCCCTCGCCGATGAATTTCAGCACGAGATTGCCGCCGAGCGAATTGCCGATGAGCACGATTCCGTGGCGCAAAAGCTCGGCGGGAAGGGCGCGCAGCGCCGCGGCGAGGTCATCGGTCTTGCCGGCGTGGTAGCGCCCGCCCGAGGTCGGACGCGACGGCGCCGCGCCGCGCAGATTGAGACGCAGCGCCGGCCAGCCCTGGCTGACGAGATAGCGCGCCGTCGCGACGCCGTGGAGGCTGGACTCGGAGCCGGCGAGCCCATGCGCCAGAACGATCAGCGGCGCGTTCGTCTCCGCGCCCGGCCGATCGAGCCGCGCCGCGAGCTTGTCGCCGTCGGGCATGGCGAGCAGCAGCCGCTCGCCGCCGGCAAGCTCAGGCGGCCCGCCGATGATGATATTGCGCAACGTCTGCAGATCGCCGCCAAGCCACGGCGCCCGCTCGCGGAAGGGGGCGAGCGCGGGCGGTGATGCGCCGGTCATTCGGATGCCGTCCTCAGATCGGGCCTAAAAGCATATTTTGACAGAGCTTAAGAATCGCCGCCAGACAACGCGCGCCCAGCCGACCGACCTTGTTCTCGAACTTTGATTGCCCGCCCTTGGTCGTGCCTTCGATTTCTTCCTTCGGCACCGTGTGACGTTCGGCGACCCACGTGTAGACTTCGCGCGGCTTCGTCGACGATCCGAGGTCACGCAGTGCGTCGATCACCGGTTGAAAGTATTGAACGAATTTGGGGCCTTTGAGTTTGGTCATCAAAACGTCCCTTAATGAATTGCTTTAAGGAACTGAATGACAATGCGGTAAGCCGGCTCATAACAAGCAAGGACTTGCGGGTCGGGATCGACCTCACCGTGCAGGAGAGCGTTTCGCATCGTGTAAATTATCTCGACTAGGCCCGCGAGTAGGTCTTCGGGCGTGCACTGAAAGGCCATCGTACCGGCCTGTAGCTGCGGACCGACACCCTGTACAAGATCAGTCATTGGGCGCGGATTGCACCCGTCGTAGAACTGGCGAAGGCTTAGCTGCTGCGCGCCTGACAGGTTCGCCACGAAGTCCGGGTGACCATAAACAGACGGCGGCTCGTAGCGTGCTTGAACGCACCGGAACTTAACCTGACGTGTGCGTATAGATGTTACGGTGATCTCGATATCGCCACCCGAAATCTTCGCCGCGACAAGCCGTTGCCCATTCCGTTCGATCTGTTCTCGTTGAAAATTACGCGGTCGGATGCAGACTTCGCGAAGGGAAACTCGCTCGCCACCGCCATTCTTGCGGGTGACCTCGAAATGGATGGCGTCCAGCTTCAGTTGCAGGTCACAAATCGCCTGCTTCAAGGCCTGCGAATCTGCGGTTGCGATTCCATCTTGGAGAAGCGGCAAGGCTCGCCGCCGAAGCCTGCTATTTGGATTTGTAATGGCGTAGTTCAGCATAGCCCGTTCTTGGGCCTCTCCGCTGTCGTGGCGATACCATGCGTTGAATGCAGCCCACGCCTTTACAAAGGGGCCGAGATAGTCGATCTCGGCTCGGTTCATCCAGTCTATGGCATGAGGAGGAAGGGACATTTGATGGCCTCCTCTTGCTGTTCAAGGTAGGCCAAGGCTTCGGCTTCGTTTTTCTCGATTGCGATTTCAACGGCCCGTTTCGCAGCGTTCAGTAGCTTTTTGGAGCGGGACCGTGCGGCAAAGCCTTCCTGCACGATCTGCGTGATCTGGGGCGATACACGCGCTACGGCGTCGGGTACGGCGATGGAAAGCAAGTCCTCCTCACTGAAGCGGGGATGCTGAGAGCCGTCCTGACACCACTTTAGGATTGTTTGTACCGGCGCGGACCTCAGGAATATCATCAACGCCTCTGGCGAGATGGTGTCATCCTTTGAGCGCAGCACGATGAATTCAGACGAACCGACCGATGGAATGTCATCGCAAGTCCTTACGACAGCGATCTCCTTGAGGTAGGCGCGTAGGCGAGAGATGGCTACATCGCCATCCCTGACGACTTTCTTCGTGCTGCCGATGTCCACAGCGAAGCTTGGCACTTTCTCAACGTCGAGCAGTGGGACGAGTGCGTCGGTTACATCGTAGTTGCGGACACGCATGGTTGGTGGCGCGCGTTCTGGCACCCATTGTTCACGGATGCTGTCCACACGCTCAAACAGAGGCTGGCCTTGCAGGGCCCTCAAAGATTGCCTGACCTGTTCTTTGGCGGGCATGTAATACTGGGCGTCGAGCCTCCCTGAAGATAAGACGCCGCTGGCGCGGGCGGCATAGGTCAGCGGCTCCGGTGGGGTCCAGTTGGCTAGACCGAGGGAGGAAAGTAACTCTGCCTCTGCCAATAACATGGACCGCGTGACGGCTTCCTGTTGTCTGTCTGCGCCGATCACAACATCATGGACACGCTGTTGAAACGGCAAACCCAGATGCGGGATACGCAGCGACTTCCCATCGTCCAGCGACAGATGTTGCTGAGCGTTTCCCTGAAAGCGTCGCGCCATCAGAGCTAAGCCTTGCTTTCCATTGAGGTAGGCCGCGATGAACCCCGACCTATATCTGCGCTTGGCCTCAGCAGATAGCCTCACGGCCATCGTGTCTTGGCTTACATTGCACTCAGGTAGGTTCACGATCGATGCTGCCGGATAGGCAGTTTTCGACAGAACGAGATCGCCGAAACGCAACCCTGTCTTCGCTTCCAAGGCATGGGCGGCGTGGTCGATCCAAGCTGTCGACTGTTTCTGGATCATGCCTGTCTTGATGTCGGTGATCCGGATGAAGGGAACCCCTTCGCCAGGAGCGACATAAGTCTCTGCCTTGATGTCGAATATGCCCTTCCGAAACACGCTCGCGAGTGCGCCGAACGTATCGTTCGGTAGAGCCTCGACCAGACTCTCGGCCTCGATCGCGCCCTTCGCAAAGTAGCCGCTGTCGATTCGCGCCTTGCTGTTTTCTAGCAGCACATCGCGGAGAGGGAGGATCGAAACCTCAAGCCCCTTCAACAGACCGTTTAGGCGGCCTTGGTCGAAGGGGCGTCCCGAAAAAAACTTAACTTCTCCTTCCGGGCAAACTCTTCAAAGGCTTCTGCGCTCCCATCTTGAGTCAGCCCGTCATGGTTGAAAAGGTCATGCGCCACGATGAAGTGGCCGTGCGTGTCGCGCTTGTACGCGCCATCCGGATTGCGAACGTAGACCTTTTCGCCGCGATTGTTGACACTCTCCACCTGCTGGGTTGCAAAAAAGATGTTGTAATCCACCTGTTTGGGGCAAAGTGGACCAGCTTCTGGATCCTCGTTCCATTTCTGCACGAAGAGCACACTAGTTTTGGTACCCGTGTGCGGCTTGAAGGTGTTGGGGTGCAGACCGACGACCGCAAGAATGCGGCAGCGAGAGCTGGCCTCGCAAATTCGGACAGTAGCTTGAGTGGATTTTCTGCCTGACGGCGGCGAGGATTCTCGCCGCGAATCAGGAGCATTTGATGACGAAGCGAAGCCGCCGGA